>QKGY01000133.1 GCA_003250235.1 Desulfuromonadaceae bacterium | reverse complement strand
CTTCCCTGATCCGGAATGCTCTCCGCCCATACGCGGCCATTGTATTCCTTGACCAGTTCCTTGACAAGGGCAAGACCGAGGCCGGTGCCTCCGGCTCTTCGCCTGTCGGTGTTGTCGACCCTGTAGAAGCGCTCAAAGATGTGAGGGAGTTCCTCGGCAGAAATTCCCATGCCGGTATCGCTCACCGTCAGAATGATTTCTCCTCCCTGCTGTCTGGCTCCGATGGTGATGAGACCGCCTTCGGGAGAGTACTTGCAGGCATTGGAAATCAGGTTCTCCACGATTTGAATCATCCCGTCCCTGTTGGCCCTTATCGGAGAAAGATTGGCCGGGTAGTCCACGACGAGCTGATAATTTTGGGGGAGGACCGCAAAAGGTCGCAACGCCTGATTGATGATGTCGCAGAGCTCCAGGGAGGCCATCGGTGAGGGGGGACGACTCTCGCGGGACTTGAGCCGTTGCAACTGAAGGAAGTTGCCGATGAGCGTGTCCAGGCGTTCCCCTTCCTGGTGAATGATTTCCATGTAGGCTTTCTGCTCTTCCGGCTCAACCGTGTTCTCGATCATGAATTCTGAATACCCCAGGATGGCTGTCAGGGGGGTGTGCATCTCATGGCTGACGGCCGAAAGCAATTCGTCTTTCAGTCGCTCCATTTCCATGCGCTCGGTGATGTCCATGGCGATTTCAAGACGTACCATCCGCCCGTTGGTCCATCGAATCGCCTGGTCGATGCACTGATACCAGCGTCCGTTTTTGGTGTTCTGGAGTTCCCAGCGGCAAGGCTCCTGAACCTGACCGCCGATAACCAGCCTGTCATTGGTGCAAAATTCACAGGGACTGCCGCGGTGATCTTGCAGAATGGAAAAACATTTTTTGCCCTGCCAGTCTTCGCCGGACATTCTCTCGGCGTACTTGTTGACATAAAGAAGCTCATAGGTTTCCAGATCCGCCACATAGACAACGGCGTTGATGGAGTCGAAAATGGCCTGGACTTGTTTGAACTGCGTCAATAATTCCTCTTCCGCCTTCTGTCGGCGTATTTCCGTTACCACGCGGTTGGCAAAAATATTCAACAGGGATTCGGCCAGCTTCCAATGGGGGAGTGGTTCCCTGTGCATCACGGACATGATCCCGAAAGGATTCCCTTCCGTATCCAGAATTGGGACGCCCAGATAGCTCACTACTCCCAGGTTTTTCAACCGCGTGTCCTCGGGGAACAGGTTCTGGACCCTGCTCGGGTAATAACAGAATTCTCCGGAGAGGATGTTGTCGCCAGGACTGTTTTCCAACGAGGCGGTGAAATTGGGCTCTATTTTTCCCCGGGCGTAAAAGGCCAGGGTGGAAAACTGGGAAGGATTGTCCGGCAGGATACGCCCGATCAATGCGAAGTCCACTTTCAGAGCGCTGGCAATGTGGGTAACGAGGGTGGTGAAAAAGGCTTCGCCGCTGGCCCCGCCTGTCCCAAGCACCACCTCCCGCAGGGCTTCTTCACTGCGTCTCTGGTTATTAACGTATTTTTTGATCAGGGAGTAGAGAAAGATCGCGGTGGCCAGCACATAGAAGGCCCCTTTGTATGTCTGAAGACGCGAGAACGCCGATATGTCCGTGACCAGTAAACCCAGGATTCGGTCGGAGAGCAGAATCCAGAGCCCTCCAAAGGCGAGATAGGCCAGTGCGATTTTCCCGGCAATGTGGGTTCGATCCGTTTTGGGCTTGTCCCTGAGCAATACTCTCTCCATATCAGGTCTCGGTTACAGGACGGGATGGACATTGGCAGGGCCCGAGTCCTGTTCGGGCTCGGACGGTGACCAGAAAATATCCCGGGAGCAAAGCACTTGCTGAAGATCTTTCGGGAGAGGGCAGCGAACCCTTATGAACGGTCCCCCGAAAGGGTCCGGCAGAGACAGTGAATGGCAGTGCAGAAAAAGTCGTTGCAGGTCCGTAAGGGGCGCACCCCCGTAACGGCGGTCTCCCGCCAGGGGATGCCCCGCGTCGGCCAGTTGTCGACGAATCTGATGGGTTCTTCCGCTGAGAAGGGTCATTTCGACCAGGGAAAGCCCCTGCTGCGAAGCCAGCTGCCGATAAGCGGTCTCCGCTTCTTTGATCTTCCCCTTTGCCGGGACGCTGGAGCGCAGGACGCCTGTCGGAGTGGCCATCTCGCCAGCACACAGGGCAAGGTATTTTTTTTCCGCCTGGTTGGCCATGAAGAGTTTCCCCAGGGTGGAGGCTGCTTTTCTCCCTTTGCCGAAAAGAACCGGCCCGGAGGTTTCCAGATCCAGTCGGTGAATGGGTTTGGCTTCATAGGGGGCTTTGCGATGTTTCAGCCACTGGCGGATCCGGTCTGTCAGGTTGTCCTGCTCGTGCCCTACTCCTTTATGGACGGCCAGTCCCGCAGGCTTGTACGCAATCAACAGGTACGGGGTTTCATAGAGGATTTCGATCCCGGGTGAAGCAGACGCGGTCATGAGATCGTTCAGGCGCTGACTGTCCACGACCTTGATGAGCTCACCGTGGTGCAGGACGGTTTCAGGAGAAATCGGCTTGTCCGAAAGGCTGATTTTCCCCTTGCGGATGAGTTGGCGCAAATATCCTTCCGGCGCGCCCGGAATACGGTCACACAATATCTGCATCAGAGAGAGTCCGTTTTCCTTTGGAGTAATGGTCCATTCAGGCATGATGATAATTTTACCCTTGGCTTGTGGTCCCGGCAAGGTGCGGAACGAAGGCTTTTATAACGGCTGGCGCCGGGTTTAAGGTCTTTACATGGTACATAGACCTTGTTAACATGGCGCGCTATTTATCAAATTTGCAGAGTCCTCTGCAACAGGTGATCCTTCTTAATGCAAATAAAGCGGGTTGAAATAGTCGGTTTTAAATCTTTTGTCGATAAGGTATCGCTGGATTTTCAGGACGGTATTACCGCCATCCTGGGACCCAACGGCTGCGGCAAAAGCAATGTGGTGGATGCCATCCGTTGGGCCATGGGGGAGCAGAATGCGAAAAACCTCCGGGGGCGGTTCATGGAAGACGTCATCTTTGGTGGCAGCGAATCGCGCAAGCCCCATGGGATGGCGGAAGTCTCCATGGTGTTCTCCAATGCCGACGGTTTGGCCCCTGCCGCCTTTCGCGACTATGCCGAAATTATGGTTACCCGGCGGTTATACCGCAATGGGGAAAGCGAATACCAGATTAACAAGACCCCCTGTCGGTTGATGGATGTGACCGAGCTCTTTATGGATACCGGCGTCGGTGCACGCGCCTATTCGATTATTGAGCAGGGCAAAATCGGCATGATCCTCAACTCCAAACCGGAGGACAGACGGTTTCTCATCGAAGAGGCCGCCGGGGTGACCAAGTTCAAATCCCGCAAAAAATCGGCACTGCGAAAGATTGATGCGACCAAACAGAACCTCCTGCGGCTCGGAGATATTGTCTCCGAGGTGCGACGTCAGCTGGGCAACCTGAAACGCCAGGCGCAGAAAGCTCAGAAATTCAGGGAAAGCCGGGAGGAACTGAAGAGCCTGGAAACACGTTTCGCCCTTCAGCGCTTTCATGCGATTCAGAATGAGATAACGGATCGGCAACAGACGGAGTCCGAACAGTCCAGGGTGCTGGAGGGCCTCAAAGGGCAGCTGGAGCAGGGGGATCTGACGCTCGAAGAGATGCGGCTCCAGCATGTTTCCGTTGAAAAAGAGGTGACCCTGGGGCAGGAGAAGGTTTTCCATCTGACCTCCGAGATCCAGCGGGTGGAAGGACAGATTGGCTTCGGGGGAAAAGAGGCAGAAAATCTTGAGCGCCAGAAAGAGCGCCGCGCCGTTGAAATCCAGGAAGTACAGCGCCGGCTTGAGGATACGGACAGGGAAGAGGTGTCGTTGAAGGAAAGCGGCTCGGCCCTAGGTTCCGACCTCGAGAGGGAACTGAAAAACCTCTCCGAGGGCGAAGCGGGTGTTGAAGAGCTGAACTTTGCGGAACAGGCTGTCTCTGCCCGCCTGGAAGAGACCCGCTCGGCTTTGTTTTCTCTTCTGACCAAACTGTCTCAGCTCAGTAACCTTCACGAGGATGCCCGCCGCCGTCTTCAGACCCTGGAGGAGAGGACGTCGCGCAACCGCAAGGAGGCGGTCTCTCTCCTGGAACAACAGGAGCAGGCCCGTACCCTGATCGGAGAGCTTGAGGTGGCACTGAAAGGGTTTCTGGAGCGCAAGAAGATTCTTCTTGGCGAACAGGAAACCACCCAGGAAAGTATCCTGACGCTGAAACGAAAACTGGAAGACAACGAGAATCTCCTGCTCGTACGGCGTGAAGAGCTGAACCGGCACCGCTCCAGACTGGATTCGTTACAGGATTTGGAGCGTAATCTCGAAGGCTACGGCAAAGGGGTGAAGACCCTTCTGCAGGAGCCCTCCCTGCAGGGACGGTTCCGGGGAATGGTCGCCGAGATGATGGATGTTCCGGCCGATCTGGAGGTCGCCGTGGAGACGGTTTTGGGCGATCGCCTCCAGGCTCTGCTGGTAGACGACCCCGGCGATGCTTTGTCGGCCCTTTCCCACCTCGGAGAGAACGGAGGACGATGTACCTTCCTGGTGCCCGGAGCTTCGAAAGGAGCCTCTCCCTCTTTCCCGCACGGGCAACTCCTGGCCAAGAGCATTCAGCCGAAACCTGGGATGGCCGATCGTCTTGAAGCCCTTTTGCAGGGGGTCTTTTTGGTGGAGAGTCTTCACTCCCATTTGGATCAAACGCTGCCTCAGGGCGTCACGCTGGTGACCCGCAGTGGCGAGTTTCTTACCTATCGTGGTGAGCTCCAAGGTGGAGGCGGGCAGGAACTGCGCGAGGGGCTTCTCCATAAGAAAAGAGAGATGAAGGAACTGGCTGACGCTGTCGAACAGACGAACCGCGAGGTGGAAACCCTGAATCAGCAGCGGAGCGATTTCCGGGAACAGCTGGTTGATGCGGAGGAGGCCCTTAAAGAAATCGGCGCCGCACTCCATCGCAAGGAAATCAAAGTTGTCGATAATGAAAAGGACCTTTCCCGGTTGCGGCAGGACGAGGCCCGGCTGAACGAGCGTATTGAGGTTTTGAGCCTTGAAGAGGATCAGCTCCATGAGGAGAGGGAGCTCCTAGCCCGTCAGCAGGAAGAGGCCGGCCGGTCGCGTCAGGAGAAGGAGCAGGAAAAAATGTCCCTGGAAGAATCTCTCGCGCTTCTGCAGGAGGAACTCTTGGTCCGGCGACGGGCGCTTGAAGATGCACGGGAGAAAGTCACCGCCCTCAAAGTGGTGGTGACAACGCTTCGAGAGCGCGAGGAAAGCAGTCGACAGAACAGGAGCCGTCTCGAAACCCTGAGGCGGGAGCTGAGAGGCCGTCTCTCCTTGCTGCAGGGGCAGCAGCAAGAGGCGGATGAGGAAAGAGCACGGTTGGAGCTCGAGGGCGGACGCCTTCGGACCGAGCTGGAAGTCCTTTACCGTAAGCGCGAAGAAGAAAAGGCTTCGTTCGACCAGCTTAAAGAACGGTTTGACGAAAGTGCGGCGAAAATTGAAGAGCATGAGGATGTTCTGCGCGGGGTCCGATCCCGGATGAACGAAGTTCGCGAAGCCTTGACCTCTGTGCAGCTAAGGGTGCGTGAACTCGATCTTGAAGCGGAGCATCTTCGTCAAGGAGTTTTCGACCGCTACCGCTGTGACCTGGTTGAAATGCCGGTCCCTGAGGACCGCTTGGAGGATGAGACCCAACTGCAGCGCAGGGCCTCAGAGCTTAAACGCCAGATCGACGAGATGGGTGAGGTCAATCTGACCGCCATCGAAGAGTACCAGGAACTCGAAGAACGTTACATCTTCCTGTCGAATCAACAGGAGGACCTGAAAAAATCCCTCGAGGGACTGCAGACGGCGATAAGCAAGATTAACCGGACCACGCGCAAACGCTTTAAAGAAACCTTCGATCTGGTCAACGCAAAGTTCCAGGAGATTTTCCCCAGGCTCTTTAGGGGAGGGAAGGCCGAGTTGAAGCTGACGGACGAAGAGGATCTGCTTGAGACCGGTATTGACATTGCGGTGCAGCCTCCCGGCAAAAGACTTCAAAGCGTCAACCTTCTCTCCGGGGGAGAAAAAGCCCTGACGGCCGTAGCCCTGATATTCTCCATTTTCCTGATCAAGCCTTCCCCTTTCTGCATGCTCGATGAGGTTGATGCCCCGCTGGATGATGCCAATATCGGCCGGTTCAACGAAATGGTTCGCGAGATGTCGGCAATTTCACAATTCATCATCATTACCCACAGCAAGAGGACCATGGAGATTGCGGATACGCTGTATGGCGTAACGATGGAGGAACCCGGTGTCTCCAAGCTTGTTTCTGTCCGGTTTAATGAACTTGAGGTGTAAAAATGCCATTTAAACGGGAACTGGAACGTCTGATGAACCGAGTGCCGGGAGCCCTTGGGGCCATCGTTGCCGACTGGGAAGGCGAAGCTGTCGACCAGGTTGCCCGGATGGATGAATATGAATTGAAAATCCACGGAGCGCATAGCGGCGTCATCTTGAGTAACATGCGCGAAGTGATGAGTAAGTTGTCCGTAGATAATCTCCAGGAGATCGTTCTGACCACGGAAAAAATGCAGACGCTCGTTGTCCCCGTCACACAGGATTATTTTCTGGTCTTTGCCCTCTCACGCGCCGGCAGCCTGGGGTTGGCCTTGCATGCGGCCCGGTTGTGCGCCGAGGCTCTTCGTCACGACATTCAATAGTCGTCTTTTTTGGGAAGAGATTTAAATAGAAGGAGCTGAATCTTGAACAACGCTATACTCGAGTATATCCATGCCCTCGCCGGGTATCTGATCGCACTGGGAGTTCCGGAAGAATATGGAATGGTTGGTGCGCTAGGCAGTATTTTTCTTCTGGTTACCGTTGTCGTGCTGATCTTTGTCCTTGGCCTGCTTCGGATTTCCCGAAAAGCGAAAAAGCCTGCTGAAGAGGTCGTTGCGGGTGCAGAGCAAGAGAAGCCGGGTGCGCCGGAGGAGGAAGAAGCCCCTCCGATAAAAGCGGAACAAGAGCTTATTGAAAAGCCCGTTCCCACCCCTGAGAAAGTGCGGGTGGAACCGCCAACGCCTCAGCCGGAAGAGCCTAAGGAGGTCTTAAGTCTTTTTGAACGTATGCGGCGCGGCCTGGCCAAAACACAGTCCGCACTGGTCGGCCGAATTGATGCGTTGTTGAGTTCCCATAAGGGCGCGGACGAAGAGTTCCTTGAAGAGTTGGAGGAGATCCTCATATCGGCGGACTTTGGCATGCAGACGACGATGGATCTCATTACGGCTATCGAGAAGGGGCTAGCCAAAAAAAATGCCCCCAGAGCAGAGATCGTCCGGGCTGTTTTGCAAGAGGAGATTCGCCGACGGCTTCAACTTGAATCTTCGACTCTTGATATGACCAAGGCCCACCCGTATGTCATCATGGTGGTGGGGGTCAACGGGGTTGGCAAAACAACGACGATTGGCAAATTGGCCCGTCAACTCACAAACCAGGGGAAAAAAGTGATCCTCGGTGCCGGAGACACGTTCCGGGCTGCTGCAGCCCAGCAGTTAGCCATCTGGGGTGAGAGGTCCGGAGTCGAGGTCATCCGCCATGACGAAGGGGCCGATCCTGCTGCCGTCGCCTTTGATGCGGCTAAGGCGGCTGTGGCCCGCAAGGCGGATGTTCTTATCCTGGATACGGCCGGTCGGCTTCATACCAAGGTGAATCTCATGGAAGAGATGAAAAAGATTCGTCGCGTCCTCGCGCGTGAGATTCCCGAGGCTCCCCATGAAACGTTGCTGGTTCTTGATGCAACGACCGGACAGAATGCGTTGGTTCAGGCCCGTCTGTTCAAGGAGGCCGTGGAGGTTACCGGTATTGCCCTCACCAAGCTCGATGGTACGGCCAAAGGGGGGATGGTCGTGGCGATCGGTTCGGAGCTGGCGCTTCCGGTGCGTTATGTGGGAATCGGTGAGGGAGTCGACGATTTGAGACCCTTTGATCCGGAGCTCTTTGTTGAAGCCCTTTTTAAAAAAGATTGAAAGCGCTTGACTTTACAGGGACCTTTACCTAGTATTTTTAATCATACTGGACGTGGAGAATGGCGGATCTGGACATTGTTTTTCGGCTTGAAGAAAAACTCAACCAGCTGTTACGGCAAAAACAAGCCTTGGTGGAAGAGTGTAAGAGGCTTCAGGCCGAAAGAGAGGTCTT
Source organism: Desulfuromonadaceae bacterium (assembly GCA_003250235.1). Lineage (GTDB taxonomy): Bacteria > Desulfobacterota > Desulfuromonadia > Desulfuromonadales > SZUA-540 > SZUA-540. The sequence continues at coordinate 4,446 of QKGY01000133.1, read as the reverse complement.
TCTCCGTGAGCGTGACAGGGTGCGCTCCGAACTGGACAGGATTCTCGCCAAAATCGACAGCCTCGATCAGGAGCACGCTTGAAGAATGCTGTCCAGGTCACGATTCTGGGGCAACAGTACTCCATAAAAAGTGATGCGCCCCCTGAAGAGGTTCGGCGTGTCGCTCGCTATGTCAATGATCAACTGTTACGGGTTGTCGAAAGTAGAAAGACAGCAGATACCCTGCATGCCGCCATTTTGGCACTGATGAACGTAGCGGGAGCCTATCTCCGGTTGTCAGACGACGACACCGAAATGAACAAGCGATTGAACAACCTGCTTGATCGTGTTGATGCGGGTGTGGAAACGCAGGTCCCCTGATTCTGGGGAAGGGTTGAAGGGTCTTGGCAGTCCGGGACCTGTATGAAGGTGGCTCAGCCACATGATGATCTCCGCATGGAGACTTAAGATAGATCAATGAATGGGAAAAACGCGCCTCCTTTCTGAGGGCGCTTTGCAGTTCCGGTTTTTTTGACCTTTTGTTCGAATATATGTGTCAGGTTCGGTCGCCTTTCCGTACGAGTTGAGGGAGAGGGATACGGAGGAAATATTTAGCGGGTGTCAGCAGGCTAAAATATAATCCGAGTCCGTAACAAGAGACTGAACCGAACAAGGTTGTCAGAAAAGAGGAACAGCCTTTACCCTCTCATCATCCTATCTAAACCCTCCAGCGTGAGATCCCCAGTCACTGGGATCTCTGTCATGCCTAAGCATTCTATTCGGGAAAATATGCTTGCTACGCGCAAGCATATGGCTGCAGCGACCTGTTTGAGCACGAGTTTGCGTGCCCAGGAACGGCTTGTCCTGACGGATTCGTTCAGGGCTGCCCGAACAATAGGTCTTTACAGTCCTGTCATGAATGAAGTCTTCACCGAGATGATTTTCGAGGTGGCCTGCAGAGACAATAAGGTCGTTGTTTACCCCCGGGTTCTGGGGGGCGATCTTCAGTTTGTGCACGTTCAGAACAAACACGAAATGGGGAAGGGAGCCTTTGGCATTCTCGAACCTACGGGCCAGGACATTTGCCCGGCTTCAGCCGTCGATTTTTTTATCATTCCAGGGGTGGCTTTCGATGTCTCCGGGCATCGACTGGGCTATGGCAAGGGGTTTTACGATCGGGCGCTCCACGGCCTTCCTGATAGGGGTGTTTTAGCCGGGCTCTGTTTTGATTTTCAGTTGTTACCGCAACTTCCAGTCGAAGAACACGATGTTCAGATGGACTTGATCGTAACGGAACGTCGGGCCATTGATACCGGTAAAAGATCTGCCGTAAGGCATTCGTTTACATAACCAGCGAGGAGGAATCAAACTTTGCAGATAAATATCGTACTTTTATTGGTCCTGGTGGCTGCCGGACTGGGGATCGGCGCCTTTATCGGTGCACTTATCCAGCGAAAGACCGCCGACTCCCGGATTGCCAATGCGGAAAGAGATTCCGCGCAGATTGTGGAAGAAGCGAAAAAAGAGGCTGACACTATCCGCAAAGAAGCCGTCATTCAGGCCAAGGATGCTGTCTTTCAGGCAAAAGCCGAATGGGAAAACGAAGCCAGGGATCTCCGCCGCGAGCTTCAGGCCCAGGAGAAACGCTTCCTGCAGAAAGAAGAGAACCTGGATCGCAAGGCTGCTCAGGTCGATGCCCGAGAAGAGGAATTGCTCAAGAGCGAACGGGGTGTTTTGCAGCGCGAAGAGCGTTTGGCACAGAAGGAGAGAGACATTGATCAACTGATTGCCGATCAGAGGCAGCAGTTGGAGAAGATCTCTGGATTGAGTTCTGAAGAGGCCAAAAATCAACTCATGGAGGCCATGGAGAGTGAGGCCCGCCATGACGCGGCGAAAAGAATCAAGCAGATTGAGGATGAGGCCAAGGAAGCCGCGGATAAGAAGGCCAAGGAGATTCTTGCCCTTGCCATCCAGCGTTATGCCGGGGATTTTGTAGCAGAAAAGACCGTCAGTGTTGTTCCTTTGCCCACCGATGAAATGAAGGGCAGGATCATCGGCCGCGAGGGACGTAACATTCGTGCGATTGAAGCTGCCACCGGCATCGACCTCATTATTGATGATACTCCGGAAGCCGTTATCATCTCCGGCTTTAACCCGGTGCGCCGTGAGGTTGCCAGGCTTTCCCTTGAGCGTCTTATCGGGGATGGCCGCATTCACCCTGCCCGTATTGAAGAAGTGGTAAATAAAGCCACTCAAGATGTGGATGAGGCGATCCGCGAAGCGGGAGAGCAGGCGACCTTTGATGTGGGTGTCCATGGCATTCATCCCGAGATTATCAAACTTATCGGGCGGTTGCGCTACCGGACTTCTTATGGCCAGAATGTTTTGCAGCACTCCCTTGAGGTTGCTTTTCTCTGTGGAATCATGGCGGCGGAACTGGGGATCAATGTCAAGCAGGCCAAACGGGCGGGACTTCTGCATGACATCGGCAAGGCGGTTGACCATGAAATCGAAGGCTCGCACGCGGTCATCGGTGCCGATCTGGCCCGTAAATACGGGGAGTCTCCCAAGATTGTCCATGCCATCGGAGCTCACCATGAAGATGAGAAGCCCGAGACGATCCTCGACGTCCTGGTCCAGGCGGCAGATGCCTTGTCCGGTGCCAGACCTGGTGCGCGGCGGGAAATGCTTGAGACCTATGTCAAACGCTTGGCCGATCTGGAACGGATCGGAACGTCATTCCAGGGGGTGACGAGCTGTTTTGCCATTCAGGCAGGTCGCGAAATCCGTGTCATGGTCTCAAGCGAGGATGTTTCTGATGCCCAGTCCTATGTGCTGGCCAAGGATATTGCCCGTAAGATCGAAGGAGAAATGACCTATCCCGGCCAGATCAAGGTGAACGTCATCCGCGAGACGCGGGCGACGGAATATGCCAAGTAAGATGTAGCCGATGCGTATCCTTTTTATAGGCGATATTTGTGGTCGTGCTGGGCGTCTTGCTCTTTCCAATCGACTTGGCCGGCTGGTTGACAAGCATTGTGTCGATCTGGTGGTGGCTAACGGTGAGAATGCGGCGGCCGGTTTCGGGTTGACGATTGACGTCGCCGACGAGCTGTTTGGACTCGGTATTGATGTTTTGACTTCCGGCAATCATATCTGGGACAAGAGGGAAATCTTCGAGACCCTGGACCGGGAACCGCGCCTGCTCCGGCCGGACAACTACCCCGGAGATGCACCCGGCAGGGGCGCGGGGATATTTCATACTCCTGGTGGTATCTCTGTCGGTGTTCTGAATCTTGAGGGGCGGGTATTCATGAACAATATCGACTGCCCGTTTCGCAGTGCCGATAGACTGCTGGCCGAGATTCAGGGGAAGGCTTCGGTCATTCTGGTCGATTTTCATGCCGAGGCGACCAGTGAGAAGATGGCGCTCGGCTGGTATCTTGATGGCCGAGTTTCGGCGATTGTCGGCACGCATACCCATGTACAGACTGCCGATGAACGGGTGCTCCCAAGCGGGACAGCGTTTATCTCCGATGTCGGTATGACCGGTAGCCGTGACGGAGTGATCGGCATGCGTCGAGAGTCGGTCATTGAAAAGTTTCTTACCCAGAGACCGGCTCGATTCGAAGTGGCGAAGAACGAACCGGTACTTTCCGCTGTTGTCATTGATGTCGATGAGGAAACCGGCAGGGCTCGGCGGATAGAGCGGGTACTGGAGCTGATTGGTTAATGAACCCGCCTGACATGTTGATGCAGTCTGGGGCGGAGTGAGTCTAATAACAAAAGCGCAGGTACGGGAAATGAACTTTGTTAAGGAATTGACTTGGCGCGGCATGATCCACGACATCACGCCCGGGACGGAAGAACAACTGCAAAAAGAGATGACGGCTGCCTATGTCGGAATCGACCCGACAGCGGATTCTCTGCATATCGGCCACCTGGTCAGCGTGATGATGCTCAAACACTTGCAAATTGCCGGTCATAAACCGATTGCGCTGGTTGGCGGGGCGACCGGGATGATCGGTGACCCTTCCGGAAAATCGGCCGAACGCAACCTGCTCGACGAACCGACGCTGCGCCATAATGAAGAGTGTCTGAAGACGCAGCTGGCGAAATTCCTCGATTTCGATTCGAATGCCCCGAATGCTGCCGAATTGGTGAACAATTACGACTGGATGAAGGAGTTCAGTTTCCTGGAGTTCATTCGTGATATCGGCAAGCATATTACCGTCAATTACATGATGGCCAAGGACAGCGTCAAAAAGCGCCTCGGCGAAGAGGCCAAAACAGGACTGTCCTTTACCGAATTTACATATCAGCTGGTTCAGGGAACCGATTTCCTCCACCTCTACCGTGAAAAGAACTGCAAATTGCAGATGGGAGGATCGGACCAGTGGGGGAATATTACCACCGGCACCGAGTTGATTCGGCGCAAGGAGGGTGGTGAAGCCTTTGCCCTGACTT
>QKGY01000150.1 GCA_003250235.1 Desulfuromonadaceae bacterium | reverse complement strand
ATGCATCCGTGGTTAGGCATCTTTTCCATCTGCAGCGCCATATTTCTTATGGCTCTCGCCATTCTTACCGAGCTTGCCAGCAGAAAACCCCTTGCCGAGGCCAACAAATTCTCCAGAAGCGCCAGCACCTATGCCGGCGCCAACCTGAGAAACGCCGAAGCTATCGAGGCCATGGGCATGTTGGATCAGGTCCGGGGCTTCTGGTATCGAAAGCATGAGGCTTTTCTGAAACTCCAGGCACTGGCCAGCGAGCGGGCCGGTGTGATCGCTGCGATCACCAGCGCGGCGCGAATGACGTTCCAGTCCGGCATCCTTGGTCTGGGCGGCTATCTGGCAATCCAGAACATCATCACGGCCGGCCAGATGATCGCCGGCTCCATCCTGATGGGCATGGCCTTGCGACCTGTCCAGACGGCCATCGGGACCTGGAAGCAGTTTCTCGCCGCCAGGACGTCCTACCATAGACTGGAAGAAGTCCTGAGCCTCTTTGCCGTGAGAGAGGAAAGCATGTCGCTGCCGGCCCCCAAGGGGGCATTGACGGTAAAAAACCTGGTTGCCGTTCCTCCCAACACCAAGATCCAGGTCCTGAAGGGCATCAGTTTTTCTGCCGATCCGGGGGATGTCGTGGCCATTATCGGCCCCAGCGCTGCCGGAAAAACCACGCTGGCCAGACTGATCACAGGCATCTGGCCGCCTTTCGCCGGAGAAGCACGGCTGGACGGCGTTGATCTTTCCGCGTGGGACAAGTCGGAACTGGGTCCACATATCGGTTATCTGCCGCAGGATATCGAACTTCTCGACGGCACGGTCGCGCAAAATATTGCCCGTTTTGGCGAGATCAAGTCTGAGATGGTTGTCAAGGCGGCAAAGGAAACCGGCATTCACGAGATGGTGCTGCAATTCCCCGAGGGTTACGACACTCCGGTGGGAGAAGGGGGGCTGTTTCTGTCCGGCGGACAGAAGCAAAGAATTGCCCTGGCGCGGGCGATCTACGGAAACCCGATGCTTTTCGTGCTGGATGAGCCCAATTCCAACCTTGACGAAATGGGAGTATCCGCTCTCCTCCAGACCCTTGCCAGGCTGAAGGATGAGAAAAAAACGGTTTTTGTGATCACCCACAACACCGCCATTCTTTCCGCGGCCGCCAAAGTGCTGCTTTTAGTGAACGGCACCGCGCAGGCCTACGGTCCGCGGGACGATGTTCTGGCGCGGATACAGCAGGCCAGACAGCAACAGATTAGGGGCGCGGAAAATACTAATATACCTGGATCGCGCCCGGATTTGGGTGAGAGATGATCGCGCTGATTGAGCAAAACCGCAGGCCTGGCAGGGCCAGGTTGAGGATTTTGCGATTGAGGCGCGGTCATATATGGCCCGAAGACGGGATGCGTTATGGTAAATTTGTATTTTTCGCGCCCCTTAATGCAACCGCGAACCCGGTCTGAAACGTAAGGAATATCATGAGCAACAACGAAAATCCGGAGCTGAATGCCGAGGTGCCGAGCCCTTTGAAGACCAGCACGCGGCCGATTATTCTGGTGGGTCTATTTGGTTTGATTTTCGGTTTTGGTGGTTTTTTGGCCTGGGCTTTTTGGGCCCCCCTCGACGAGGGCGTGGTAGCGCCCGGCGAAGTCACGGTGGTGTCCCATAGAAAGACGATCCAGCATCAGTACGGCGGCACCATTCAGGAAATTCTGGTCAAGGATGGCGATCATGTCAAAGAGGGGCAGGTGCTCATCCGGCTCAATGACGCGCAGCCCAGGGCGAACCTGGCCAACATCCGGGGTGAATACTACCAGGCCCTGGTGCTGGAAGATCGGCTGCTGGCGGAAAGAAGCGGAGCGGACGCCATCGACTTTCCCCAGGACGTCGTTGCCATGAAAAACCATCCGGACATCGCCGAGCAGATCCACACCCAGGAAGAACTCTTCAATGCCCGGCGGGGCGCGCTGCAGAGCGAAATCAATATCCTTAAAGAAAATATCGAAGGCATGCGCGAATACGTCCGGAGACTTGAAGAAGTCCAGGGGTCCCGGGCCAAACAGATAAAGATCCTGAGAGATGAAATGAAGTCTCTGCGGGAACTGTCGGATGAGGGCTATTATCCGCGCACCAAGATCCTGGAAACGGAAAGAATGCTGGCCGAAATCGGCGGGAAGAGGAGTGAAGACCTCGGCAATATCGCCCGTTCGAAAAAAGCCATAAGCGAATACAAACTCACCATCGTGCGCCGTCATCAGGAGTTTATGCGGGACGTGGAGGCGGAACTCAGCGAGGTTCAGACCAAACTGGCGGCTCTGAAGGACCAGTACGCAGCGACCAGGGATGTTCTGGAAAAAACCGAGATCAAGGCCCCGGAAGACGGCACGGTCGTCGGCCTTGCGGTACACACCACGGGCGGCGTGATCATGCCCGGGGATCGGGTCATGGACATCGTTCCGGGAGACGAAGAACTCATCGTGGAAGCCAAGGTCATGACGACGGACCGCAACCGAGTAAGGGAAAACCTCAAGGTCGATTTGCGGTTTACCGCCTTTGAAGTCAAGAAAACGCCCGTGATCGAGGGCGAGGTGGCGCTGGTCTCCGCGGACCGATTTACCGATGAGGCGACCCACATTCCCTATTACCTGTGCCGCATTCGGATCACCAAGGAAGGCATGCGCAAGCTCGGCGACCGCAAACTCCAGCCCGGCATGCCGGTGCAGGTCGTCATCAAGACCGGGGAAAGAACCCTGATGGAATACCTGGTCAAACCTCTCGTTGATCGAGTTTCCGTCTCCCTCAAGGAAAGATGAAAAAAGGCTCTGCCGTTCCAGCGGGTATTTTAAACGACTCAACGAGTTCGAACCCCTTGAGAACCTTGGGGTTTCGTCCCCAAACGACGATTTACTCTCTTTACTTGCCCAAAGAGAGTAAAACAGAGAAAGGGCACCCCGCTCCTTGCCCTTCGGGTTCCCTTCGCTCTGCAGACGTTTTGAGAGGGCGCAAAAACTCGCTTCGCTCAAACATTTGCCCCCTTGTTTCTCAAAACGTCCACTACGCTCCGGCGGCGTCACAGGGGAGAGTAGCTTCAACTGCTCCTTTTTCAGGTTCAATTGAATCAAACAAAAAGGGCGGCCTAAAGGCCGCCCTTTTTTCTGCCGGTCATTCCGAAGAGGATGTTGTTGCTTACTCTTCCGCCGGCTGCGCCTTCCGGACGGCCTGGAGCAGCTGGTTCAACTGCTGCGCCAGCTGGGCGGCGGTGTTGAGATTCAACGCTACCCGGCAGGCCAGCTGGCCGCCGATCCCTTCCGGCACCTGCTCGCCTGCTTGCGCCCGCCGGATGATGCTGTTCAGCACATTGGGTTCGAGAAAGCCGAAATCTACGAATACCGTGCCGGGTTCTCGCCGGGCGAGGGT
>QKGY01000257.1 GCA_003250235.1 Desulfuromonadaceae bacterium | reverse complement strand
CGCAGCGTTCCTCCGCCATCTCGCTGGAAGCGCAGACGCACGGAAGCATCAATGCGCACCGCCAGGCCGAGGGATTGTCTCCTCTCGAGTACGACTCCCGGATCGCCTCCACCGCCCGCCGGCACAGTGCAGCCATGGCCGCAGGCAAGGTTCCGATCGGTCACGAGGGGTTTGAGGTGCGGCGGCACCGGATCGAGGAGACGATCCCTCTCAGAGGGATGGCCGAGAATGTGGGTGTCAACGATTATCCGGCCGACAGGACCGTTGCAGCGGCCGTCTCCAAGTGGCTCGCCAGCACCGGGCACCGGGAGAACATTGAGGGCGACTATGACGTCACGGGCATCGGGATCGCCCGCGGGCCCCAAGGCGTCTGGTTCTACACACAGATTTTTGTGAAGCGTGGGCGAAGCCGTACCGCGATTCCGGGCATCCTGCCCAAAGGTATAAGCCGGACACTTTCTTCCCCTAACCGACCAGGACGTCGGCTTCCCGCAGCTTCCCTATGATCTCTTCCGAACGGTACCGCTTATTCGGCATACCAGCCTCCTCCACAAATCGGTCAGAAAAGCATTAACACATCTCGGACCGAAATGAGGGGGACAGGTCACTCGTGACCGGCCCCCCATCATCGGTCCACCCGAATCTTAGTGTAAGAGCCCTCCTGGAACTACCCCTGCCCGAACTTGCTGCACGCAATAGCATGAAACATAGAAAATCATTTCCCGGGGGATAGCCTCTGCTGGGCGAGAAGCGGGACCGCACACGCTTCCCCGGAGCAATCTCGCAGGACCACCTGACGCATCTTGAGAGATCTGTCAAACCGCCTGGAAACAATTTTATTACGAAATTAGACTTGCCCCACGTTCCATAAGCAACTCTTTAAGAACTGATCGGTGGCATCGATTTTCATTATCGCAATAACATCCCAATGACATATTTGTCTGGTGGGAAAGCGCCGCTAGGAGGTCCAAAATTTTACTCGCTTCTGTCCCGCTCATTTCAGAACGGAACTTTTTTCTGAAGGCAGACCACGACGCTTCATCGTCAGACATCTTTCCTTCCTTCATAAGCTCATGACTAGGGGAGAGATTTGGGAACCAGATATCATAGAAGTCTCTCGTCGCATACTCTGACTTTGGGATACCTCGCGGAGGTCTGCGGACCGTACCAAGACGAAGTCCCTCACCCGCTTCTCTTGGAGATCCAAGCCTAATTATACGAATAGACATGGAGACTCCCTTTCAAAAGATGGACTATTTTATTACCGATTACCGCCATGATTACACTGCGGGAAACCTACAGGCATCACTCCCATATTTTTCGTACCTCATAGGTTCCGCGGCGCGATATTTTTATTCATTCGAAACAGGTTTGTCGGGTCCCATTTCGTCTTGACTTCGACGAGTCGATCGTAGGTTTTCCGGTATGCGTCTTTAATGCGGACGTTATCCTCTTCTTCTGTGAGGAAATTGATATACGTGCCGCCCGTTGAAAAACGTTTCATGTCCTGCCAGGCGGTTCGCGCCCAGCCGATGTTCGCTTGGTCGTCATCGACCGACTCCCAGGAAGCTGTAATATTTAACACTGAAGCTGCGTCGCGGTTCCCCATGGGGGAGTAATCGTCAGGAAGTAGGTTCTGTGCTCCATCAAGAGGGAAGACCACGATCGCCGAGTGGGGTGATACGATGTGCCCGGCGTGATCGATGAGCTTTGAAAGCATTTCCGGCTCATACTTGGGCAGGTACTCCGACTTCCAGTAATATCGCCTTCCCTTCGGTTGCGTCGCGTCCAGCAGGCTCTGCTGTGAGACGTATGGTCGCCGCTGCAGAATATCGCCCACCGGCTTCCCGAACTTTTTAATCGGAGCAACCCGTTTCTCACCCTCTTCAACCGGGCCGGTGTAGCAAACGAAAATCGCAACGATCTGTTTGCCGTGGACTTCTTTTGACAGCCACGGCGCCGGTGGAGCCGGGCGAAGTACCGCTACGCATGTAAACTCCGGCGGCGCCTGTTCGGTCAGAGTACGGTACATCTCGAGCACACGGGGAGCATCTTCCGCTCGCCAGGCAATTGCGCCTCCGACGATTTCCGGACCGACGGTGTTAAGCTTGAACTCGAACCTTGTCACAACACCGAAGTTGCCACCCCCACCGCGCAGCCCCCAGAACAGATCGGGGTTTTCGCGTTCACTTGCGCGCACAACGTTGCCTTCTGCGGTGACCACATCCATGGAGAGAACGGTGTCACATGTCCACCCGAAACGGCGCGTAAGATAGCCGAATCCACCGCCAAGCGTAAGGCCCGCAATCCCCGTGTTCGAGACAAAGCCGAGGTTTGCGGCAAGGCCGTGGAGTTGGGTCTCGCGATCGACGTCTCCGAGAAGACAACCGGCCTGTGCGTGGGCCGTACGTGCCGTTGGGTCCACAAACACGCCACGCATGAGCGACATATCGATCGTCAGTCCGCCATCGCACACAGCAAGGCCGGAAATGTTGTGACCGCCCCCTTTTATGGACAGGGAGAGACCCTGTTTGCGGGCGAAATTTACGCAGGCCACGACGTCGGCAACCCCCAGGCAACGCGCGATAAGCGCCGGACGCCGGTCGATCATGGCATTCCAGATGGAACGCGCATCGTCGTACCCGGGGTCCCCCGAGAGCAAGAGCGTCCCCCGTAGACGGCCCCTGAAATCGTCTATCGCCTGTCTCTCGAGCTCTACCATTCCCCCTTCTGTCTTCCGGGCAGCAACGGACTTCATTCCGATCTCCTTTCCAAGGTGCCTGTTATCGTCATGCCAGGCGGTTACCCTTGGTGATGTCGCAGCATCCCCTCGACCTCATCCAGGTTGAACCTACTTAGACTAACGATCTTGGCCTGGGATCGGTAAATGGGCGGCAATATAGCGCGGGCCTCCTCCTTGCTGTCTACATCTACGATTACCCATCCTTTGTGATCCCCGTCATAGCACCCGAATTCTGCATTGGTCAGGTAATGGGATCCCGTCTGGAGGAGGATCTGAATGGCACGTAGGCAGGCCACTTTTTCGGCTTCATGAGGAACTTCAATGAGAAATTTCGCCATTAGATGGAATCTCCTTTGTATTCAATTTGCCTGGACTATTATTCCCGGGGTCCCGCGTGCGTCCCATCCGTAATCGCGATCTACTCTATAAGTCGTTCTTACGATAAGGGATCCACTGAGGCACGGCCAACCAGGGATCATATTCACCCATCGCTGGTTGACCGCGCCTCCAGCCCCATGCCCTTGTTTATGCCGCTCGTTTCTTGCTTCCAGCCTCCATCGCTTGGATAGCGTCCGCGGTGCTGAGAACCGCACTTGCGAGGAAGCCGAAGTTCGTGATCGCCGATGTGTAACCGTCACCCAGTTCGGGGTGTACCGCTGCGGCCGTCGC
>QKGY01000112.1 GCA_003250235.1 Desulfuromonadaceae bacterium | reverse complement strand
CACCGAAAATCAACGGCCCCGGGCTCACTACGTTCGCACGGGTTAATTTGGCCCTGTCCTACCTCTTCGTGATGCGGTCTGCCAGGCACTCCCGGTCTTAAATCGGTGCCTTGATTTGCCGGTCTGCTTCTCTCTTCCCGTCTGACGAAGCCGGAGCGGAGTAGACATTTTGGGAAAAGACGGGCAAATGTCCGAAGCGAAGCAAGTTTTTGCCCGTCCCCAAAATGTCTGCGCAGCGCAGGGTACCCGAAGGGCAAGGAAGCCGGGCGGCCTTCTTTAGGTTACCTTTCTTGGCCGGCAAGAAAGGTAACTCGCCAGGCGGGGCGAGTCCCGCCGGTTCCAGTTCTAAATCCCATAACCCCCAGAACCGTTGGAGAAAAACCTGTTATTCGTGCCGTTCACGCATCGCCGAAGCCGCATTCGCGCATTCAAAGAGAAAATACGCCCCCCCTTCGTAAAGGACGTCGTTCTTGAGCTGGTTGCCGACCTGCTCCCAGTTGGGGAACCCTCTGAGCACCAGGGCCTTGTGGGTTCGGTGTGCCAGCGCCTCGCCATGAAAGTTGGTGACCATCAGGTCGCAGCCTTCCCCCAGGCGCTCCGCATCCTCAAGATCGCCGACCAGCACGGTGTCGGCGGCGATATGTTCCAGTTGCGGCGAATCCACGCTGCTGATCGCCAGCGGAATCCGTCCCCCGGCTTCGCGCAGGGCCTGACAGACGCCGGCCAGCTGATCCGGCTCGACGGCGGCAAGGACCCGGGTCTGACCCAGGGAAAAATGACAGTCGAGCATCGCATCCTGAAGCCGCTTGCGCCAGCGGACGATCGAGGCGGGGGGCACCGTCCGGCCGGTTTCGGCCAGAAGCAGCGTCACCAGCGCATCGGTAGCATCGAGCCCCTGAAGGTGCGAAAAATGATGGTGGCGGATAAACGGGTTCTTTTTCTGCAGCGCCCGCGCGCAGCCCTGCATCGAATCGCCGACGCTGATGACCATGCCGCAGTCACCCAGGCTGCGGATCTCCTCGACGGTGATGCCGCCGCTGGAAAGCGCCGCCTGCTTCTCCCCCAGATGGCCGTCGAGGGAGGTCGACAGGTCGGGGAGAGCGAACACATCGTAGCCGAAAGCGGCGATAAAATCCTTGATCTTTTCCACCTCGATCGGGGTGAGACTGACATGCGGCAGCACCAGCACGCGATTGTCGTCGATGGCTTCGGTCGGCGCGACAAGCTGTTCGATCATCGCCCGGGTGGCCAGGGCCCAGCCGCTCTCCAAACCGCCTTCGTAATCGGGCGTGTTGACGTACACCAGGGGGAATTCGATCTTCGAGGCGACCCCGCGGATGTCGTCCCCCTTGGTCTCCGTCAGTCCTGTGGTATGCAAACCGATCAGGCTGGGGGTGACTTTTTTGGTGATGTTCTTGACCGACTCGACGATGCTGTAATCCCCGCCGTCCAGGATGGCGGTCACATCGGTGACCGCCGTGGTCTGGATGGCGATCGGCTCGGCGAAATGCCGGGTGTAGTAGACTTTGGTGAAAGACGTGCATCCCATGGCGCCGTGCATCAGGGGCATGCATTTATCCACCCCCAGAAAAGCGAGCGTCGCCCCCATCGGCTGGGACAGTTTGAAGGGATTCACCTGCAGGGGTTTGACTGTTTTATGACTTACTTCTCCCATGGGGCCCTCTTGGCAACATTTTTAAAGACGGGGTTTTCCAACGCGTTCTTGAGATCTTCAGCCAGGATGAGCAGACCGTTGTATCCGCCGTAGCTCTTTTTCTTCTCCTGGTTGACGTCGGCAAAGGCGATCCCTTTCTTGATGGCGGTATAGAGGCTGCGGCCTCCGGCCAGCAGCAGATGCGCGCCCCGCTCGTCGATGATCTTGGCCTGCTCCGCGCCCGGATTCATCATCAGCACCCCGTTTTCGCCGAGGTACTCGCGGGCTTTCTCCCGATCGGCCTCGGTCGCCTTCTTGACGGCGGTGGCAACCACCTCGATGCCCAGGTCCTGCAGGGCCGAGGCGATGGACCAGGATTTGTTCCCTCCGGTGTTGAGCACCGCTTTCTTGCCGCGAAACAGTTCCCGGTAGGGAGCGAGTTTTTCATCGAGGGCAGCTTCTTCGCGGGCGATGAGACGCTTGGTCCGTTCGACCAGGTCAGCGTTGCCGAGAGCCTCGGCGATGGCCAACAGCCCCGCGCTGGTGTCGCGCTTGCCGTAGAAAGAAAGGGAAATATGGGGGATGCCGTACTTCTCCTCCATCTTGCGGGTCAGGGAGATCAGCGACTTGGCGCAGACGATCACGTTGAGCTTGGCCCGATGGGCGGTGCGGATGGCGCTGACCCTGCCGTCGCCGCTCAGGGTAGAGAGGATGCGGATGCCCAGCTCGTCGAGCAGGTGCGAGTACTGCCACATGTCGCCGGTGACGTTGTACTCTCCGATCAGATTGATGTCGAAGGGGGTGGTGGTCTCCGGCTCCAGAGTGCCGATCAGGTGCATCAGTGCCGCTTCCCCCCCCAGGCGGCTGCCGAGGTTCTTACTCCCCACGAAACCGGGGGAGTGCACCGGCACCACCGGAAGACCGTATTTCTCCGCGGCATGCCGGCACACCGCGTCGATATCGTCGCCGATGAGGGCCGTGACGCAAGTGGAGTACACGAAGATCGCCTCGGGGGTGTACTGTTTCAGGATGTAATCGATGGAATCGAGCAGCTTCTGTTCGCCGCCGAAGACGACGTCATTGGTGGAGATCCCGGTGGTGAAACCCATCTGGGTATGGTCGCGCCCTTCGTAGCTGGTCCGGGTGGCCCGGGTCTCCCAGGACGCGCCCAGGCAGGTGATCGGGCCATGCACCAGGTGGGCGGCATCGGCATAGGGGAACAGGGAGATCTGGGCGCCTTCGAAGGCGCATCCGCCGGTGGTCGCCCCAGGGGTCGGCGCGTTGCAGGCGGTCTTTTTGGTTTTGTTGTGGGAACAGGCGCTCTCGTCGAGCAGCTCTTTGATCTTCGGTTTGCTGGCCACAGTCTGATCCTTTCTGAAAACAGCGATTCCAGATTCAAATCAGTCCCGTCGCATCGTTGGGATGGAACATAAGTCTGCCGCGTCGGCCTTGGCGGGCGGGGCGATGATCGCCGCTACGCCGCAGTAATATTGCAAGAGTCCGGCCAGCCCTGAAAAATCGTCTAAGTCCCTGAAGATGCGCATTCCTTACGCTTGCGCGGATCGATCCGGCGGCAAACCGCCCTCAAAATGCCTCATTTTTAATCATCCAAAGAACAAAATCGTCCTGACCGGCATGGCGATCCTCCGGTTTTTTCGGCAAGGCATCGGGATTCGCAGAACGCACCGGCTTTTGGCACACCCCATGCTCATACGGTCACTGCCCTCTGGCGATCGGAAGGGATTTCTGCCATGATAGCCGGAAACCTTGTTGACCTCCATCCGGATACTCTTTATGGACCCGCGTGAAACCCCTCAGAAGACACGCCACAGACTGCTCGCCCCCCCCGAATGGAGGGGGAAACGGCTCGATCTCTGCCTGACGGAGGCTCTCCCCGGAGCCTCGCGTAAGCTGATCAAGCGAGCACTGGATCGCGGCGCGGTCTTTGTCAATGAGCAGGTCGAACGACGGGCGGGGACCTTGCTGCAGGGGGGCGAAACCCTCTCGCTGACCCTGGAACTTCCGCCGGAACCGCGAGCAGCGGTCGACGTGCCGGTGCTTTACCGGGACACCGACCTGCTGGCGGTGAACAAACCCCCCGGGCTTCCCGTTCATGCCAATGTGGCCGACGCCGTCAACGTGCATGACCGGGTTTGCGCCCTCCTCGGCGCGGAAGGGGCGAGCGATCCCATTCTGATTCATCGTCTCGATGCCGACACTACGGGGGTTCTGCTTTTCGCCCTGAACCGGGAGGCCAACCGCTCCCTGGCCCGGCAATTCTCCGAGCGCCAGGTGGAAAAAACCTATCTGGCCCTGGTGCGGGGATGCCCACCGCGGGCTTTCGACGTTCGGGATTACCTGCGCCCGGGGGTTCGGGGTAGGACCGTCCAGGTCCGTAGCGGCGGACAGCCGGCCTGGACCAGCTTCCGCACTCTGGCCTGCCGGAACGATGCGGCGCTGGTGGCCGCCCGCCCCCACACCGGCCGGACCCACCAGATCCGCACCCATCTCGCCTCGCAGGGCTTTCCGCTGTTCGGCGATACGCTCTACGGCGGACAAGACAAGCTGATAACGCCACAAGGTCCGACCTTATGCCCTCGGCACATGCTCCATGCCGCTTCCCTTGCCCTGACCCACCCGGCTACCGGGCAGCCGCTGGTTCTGACTGCGCCGTTGCCCGAAGATTTCATCCACTTGCTTACCCTGTCGGGCCTGCCCGGCGTCGACTTCGACGCGCTCTGGCCCGAGGAGATTGCCCATGATTCTCGTCCTTCAGAATGATCCGCTTGTCACCCCCGGGGCCTGGGCTCTCCCCCTGGCCCCCGAGGGGCCGTCCAGCCAACTCGTCCCAGCCTACGGCGGCTCTGCCCTTCCGGACCCCGCCTCCCTTCAAGGCGCCGTGATTCTAGGCGGCACCATGAACGTCGACGATACGGATATCCACCCGTTTCTGGTTTCCGTGCGCCAGTTCATGGAGGGGTGTCTGCGCACCGGTACCCCATTGCTCGGCATCTGTCTGGGCGGTCAGCTTCTTGCGCAGATAACCGGCGGCGAGGTACGGGCCAATCGCCGGGGAGAAAAAGGCCTTCAGCCGGTCACCCTGACGCCCGAAGGGCAGAAGGACCCGCTCTTCGCCGGTTTTGCCAACCGGTTCACCGCCTTTCAATGGCACAACGACAGTTTCACGCCGCCAGTCGGTTGTCAGCACCTGGCCTCCTCGGAGACCTGCCCCTACCAGGCCTTCCGCGTTGCGGACAGTTGGGGGCTGCAGTTTCACCCGGAAGTCGACGCCCGTCTGGTGGGCAGCTGGAGCTCCCTCTTCGCTCCCGGCAGCGCATTCCTGCAAGAGTTCCTCCTGCAGGAAGACGACTATCGGCATCGATTCAGGCGGTTGCTGAATAACTTCATCGCCTATACCAATCGTTGATTTGCCCTCACGGCAGGCACCCCTGCCGACAAACTGGGCAGATTTTCCTCGACCTCCGGCTATTTTTCAGCATTTTAGCGGTTTTTAAGATTGGCATAGCCTGTGCTATACCGTAAACAGAATCCACCATCCGGCGGAGCCGCCGGAAAAGGGCAATGACGCCCCGGGACAGCCACTGGCATCCCGGGGCTTTTTTGTGGAAAGGACCGGCCATGACGGTTGAAACGGACATCCGCAAGAACGAAGTCATCATCGACGACACCACCCTTCGCGACGGCGAGCAGACTGCCGGCGTCGTTTTCTCCCGTCAGGAGAAAATCCGCATCGCCCGCATGCTGGACGAAATCGGCGTCGGGGAACTGGAATGCGGCATCCCGGCCATGGGCGTCGAGGAGCAGGCCGACGTCAGAGCCCTGGTCGACCTCGGCTTGAACGCGCGCCTCATCACCTGGAACCGGGCGTTGATCGGCGACATCCAGGCCTCGCTGGCTGCCGGTGTTCAGGCCGTGGATATCTCCCTGTCCGTCTCCGATATTCATATCCGCCACAAGTTGCGCAAGAGCCGGGACTGGGTTAAGGAGCAGCTCAAAACAGCCCTGGGATTTGCCAAAGAACACGACCTCTACGTCTCCATCGGCGGCGAGGATTCCAGCCGCGCCGATCTCGACTTCCTGGTGGAGCTGATGGAAATCGGCCGCTCCATGGGCGCCGACCGTTTCCGTTTCTGCGACACCCTCGGGATTCTCGACCCGTTCTCCACCTATGAAAAGATCCGTACTCTTCGCGACCGGGTCGACCTCGATCTGGAAATCCATACCCACAACGATCTCGGCATGGCCACGGCCAACGCCCTGGCCGGCATCCGCGCCGGTGCCCGCTTTGTCAACACCACGGTGAACGGCCTCGGCGAACGGGCCGGCAACGCCGCCCTCGAAGAGGTGGTCATGGCCCTCAAGTACGCCAACGGCCTCGATCTGCACATGGACACCCGGCGCTTCGTGGAGATCAGCCGTTTCGTCGGGCAAGCCAGCCAGCGCCCCGTTCCCGAATGGAAAGCGGTGGTCGGAGAGCGCGTCTTCTCGCACGAGTCGGGGTTGCATGCAGACGGTGTTCTGAAAAATCCCGGCAACTACGAAGGCTTTGATCCGGCCGAGGTCGGCCTCTCCCGCTACATGGTTCTCGGCAAGCACTCGGGGAGCCAGGGGCTGGCCCACCGTCTCAATGAACTGGGCGTTCACGCCACCCGTCAGCAGGCTGACCGGATTCTGCCGCATGTCCGCCGCATGAGCCAAGACTGCAAACGTCCCCTGAACGATCACGAACTGCTCACCCTCTGGCACGCCTGCCAGGCCGTGGCCTGAGGTGATTCATGCTCATCCGGCAAGCCACCGCCGCCGACTGGCATAGCTTCCTGCGATTCGCTGATGACGAGGGATGGCAGGTACCCCGTTTGGAAATCGACCTGTTCAGCGGTCCGATGGCCACGGGGGCTTTTGCGCTGACGGACGACGAACGGTGCCTGGGATTTATCACCGCGGCCGCTCATACCCGCAGCGGGTGGATCGGCAACCTTATTCTGCCGCAGGAAGAAAGGGGCAAGGGGTACGGCGGACAGCTGTTCGATTACGCCGTGCGGTATCTGGAGGGCTGCGGGGTTCAGTCCCTGCTTCTGACGGCCTCCGCCCTCGGCAAACCCCTGTATGAGAAACGCGGCTTCACAACCATCGGAGCTATCGAGCGCTGGCGCTTCGATCCCAACGGCAAGGGGTCTTGCGGCAACGCCGACGATCCGCTGCCTTTTTCCATCCTGAAGGAGGCCGACGCCTACGCCTGGCAGGAGGAACGCCGCGATCTGCTCCCCTTCCTGCACAACCGCGGCCAGGCTTTCCTGGCAGGGCGCTCCTGCCTGCATCTTCAGCACGGCGAGGACATCCAGGTCCTCGGCCCCTGGTATACCGCTTCGCGCTGCCGTGTCGAAAACCGCCAGCTCGTCCTCAAGGCCCTGGCGGCAGCCACCCCGGGCGTTCCCCTCTTCACCGACATTCTCACCCGCAGCGGCCTGAGCCCCGTCCTGAAACTCGCCGGTTTTCGCAGGACCGGTTCCACCGATCTCATGCTCCGGGGACCGCGTCCGCCGATGTTGACCAGCACCCTCGTCGCGCTTGCCAGCCTGGGAAGTATGGGTTAGGCTTTCCTTCAGAGCGTCTTCTGTCTCGAGCTCTCCATCCGGCATCCTTAATGCATTCCAAGACACCCGGAAGACGCAAACCACAAGGAGGGTTTAACCTATGAAATGTGCTCTGATCGTCGATGATGAACCGCTATTGCGCCGCCAGGTAGCGGAAATCCTTTCAGACTATGGCTTTGACGATATCGTGGAGGCGGAAAACGGCAGCCAGGCCCTCGATCTGGCCCGCGTAAAAAAGCCTTTGCTCATCGTCATGGATGTCTCCATGCCTGTCATGGACGGCATCACTGCTGCTGAAAAAATAGTCAAAAATCGTCCCGTTCCCATCGTGCTGCTAACTGCCAACGCGGATATCGCCACCATCGAACGGGCCCGTCTCGCCGGCGTCATGAATTACGTTCTCAAGCCGCTGCGCACCGAACAAGTCTATGCGGCGGTCGATCTGGCCATCCACCAGTTTGTGGAAATCTCCACCCTGAGGGACGAGGTATCCAAGCTCAAGGATACGCTGGAGACACGCAAGCTGGTCGACAAGGCGAAAGGAATCCTGATGGCCAAGGGGATGTCCGAATCGGACGCCTACCGCAAGCTACAGAAGATCGCCATGGACAAACGTAAAAGTCTCAAGGACGTGGCCGAAGCCATCCTGCTCATGGAAGGTTGAGAAACGAAATTCCTTTAAAACAAAAAAACCGGCCTCATGGAGGTCGGTTTTTTTTGTTTGAATCACGACAAGCTGTCGACAATCAGATTTTCTTGCGCCGCTCCTCGCGCCACAGGTCGATGAGCAGCAGTCCCACGCCGACCGTGATGGCCGAATCGGCCACATTGAATGCCGGCCAGTGGTACTGATACCAGTGCGCATCGAGAAAATCGATGACCTCGCCGAGGCGGATCCGGTCGATCAGATTGCCCACGGCCCCGGCGAATATCAGCGACAGGGCCGTTGCCAGCAGGCGCTGCTCCCGACGAAGCCGTCGCAGATACCAGAGAATCCCCAGAGAAGCCAGCAGGGAAACCCCGATAAAAAACGGCACGCGAAAAGCGCTGTTGGCGAAGATGCCAAATGCAGCCCCTTTGTTGCGCACGTAGGTGATGTTGAAGAAATTCTCCACGACGGTAAGCGATTCGAACAGCTTGAACCGACTGTCGATGTAGAACTTCGTCGCCTGATCCAGGGCCAGAACGACAATGGATATAATCACGAGCATGCGGTAACGGAAAGGCACTTTTTTCCCTTTACTTCTTCAGCGCTCAGTCCAGCGCATCGTGACAGCGGTCACAGAGGGTCGGATGATCCACGAAGGAACCGACCGTCGTCGCGTAGTTCCAGCAGCGCTCGCATTTTTCCCCCTGGGCCTTTTCCACCCGGATTTTGAGTCCCGCCACCTCGTCTCCGGCGACTCCGTCGGGAACGTCAGCAGCCAGCTCCACCTGCGAAACGATGAACAGGGTTGCCAGTTCGTCCCGGTACCGCTCCAGCAGATCCCGCCATTTGCCCTCGGCGGCGGACAGGATCACCCGGGCATCGAGAGAGTGGCCGATGCGCTTGTCGGTGCGGGCCATTTCGAGGGCCTTGGAGACATCGGAGCGCACCGCCAGGATGTCTTCGTAGCGGGCTTCCAGATCGGCATCGAGCAGGCTGGTCTCGAAGCGGGGGAACTGGGCCAGATGTACGCTCTGCTCTCTCTCGCCCGGCAGATTCAGCCAGATCTCTTCGGCGGTAAAGGAGAGTACCGGAGCGATCAGCCGTGTGAGTGCGTCGAGGATGAGATACATGGCGGTCTGGGCGCTTCGCCTCTGAAGCGACTTGGGAGACGCCGTGTAGAGGCGGTCTTTGAGCACATCCAGATAGAAGGCGCTCATGTCCACGCTGCAGAAGTTGTGTACGGCATGGTAGAGGATATGGAACTCGTACTCGTCGTAAGAGCGTTCCACCCGGCCGACCAGCCCCTCAAGGCGGGAGAGGGCCCAGCGGTCGATCTCCAGCATCTCGCCCGGAGCAACCTTGTCCTGTGCCGGGTCGAAGCCGTGCAGGTTGCCGAGGATATAGCGCGCCGTATTTCGAATGCGCCGGTAGGCGTCGGAGAGCCGTTGCAGGATCTCCTGGCTGATGCGGATATCGTCACGGTAATCCTGGGCGGCCACCCACAGGCGCAGGATCTCGGCGCCGAACTTCTTGATGACCTCGTCGGGGGCCACGACGTTGCCCTGGCTCTTGGACATTTTCTTGCCGGCCCCATCCACCACGAAGCCGTGGGTCAACACGGACTTGTAGGGAGCCACGCCACGGGTACCCACCGAAGCGAGGAGACTCGAGTGGAACCAGCCGCGATGCTGATCGCTCCCTTCGAGGTAAAGATCGGCGGGAGAATTGAGGTAGTCCCGGTGCTCGAGAACCGCCGCATGCGAAACCCCCGAATCGAACCACACGTCGAGGATGTCCATCTCCTTGGTGAACTGGCCATGGCCGCAGGCCGGACAGACGGTCCCCGGCGGCAGCAGCTCGGACGCTTCTTTCTCGTACCAGACGTCACTGCCCTCGGCGACGAACTGGTCGGCCACATGATGCATGGTTTTGCCGTCGGCCAGCGACTCGCCGCACTTCTCGCAGTAGAAGACCGCAATCGGAACCCCCCAGGTCCTCTGCCGGCTGACGCACCAGTCGGGGCGATTTTCGATCATGCCATAGATGCGCTCGCGTCCCCACTTGGGAATCCAGCTGACATCGTTGATATGCTTGAGCGCCTTCTGACGCAGGTCGTTCGCTTCCATGGAAATGAACCACTGCTCGGTGGCGCGGAAGATGATCGGCTTTTTGCAGCGCCAGCAATGGGGATAGCTGTGAGAGACCTTCCCCTGTTTGAGCAGAGCGCCCACTTCGGCCAGCTTGCCGGTAACCGCGGCATTGGCGTCGGCGAGTTTCATACCGCCGAAGAACTCGAGGTCTTCGCGGTAGCGCCCGTAGTCATCCACCGGATTGTAGACGTCGAGGCCGTACTGCAGACCGATGATGTAGTCATCCTGACCGTGACCCGGAGCAGTGTGAACGCAGCCGGTACCGGCTTCGAGGGTGACGTGCTCGCCGAGCATGATCAGCGACGGCCGGTCATAAAAGGGATGCCGGCAGTGCTTCTTGTCGAAGATAGGGGAGGCGAAGGTGGCCAGAACCTGGTAGTCGTTCAGACCGATCTCCTTCATCACCTTCTCATACAGGCCTTCGGCCATCACCAGCACATCCTCGCCGACTTCCACCGCCACATAGGTGAATTCGGGGTTGAGACAGACCCCCAGGTTGGCTGGGATCGTCCAGGGGGTGGTGGTCCAGATGACGAAGGAGAGTTTCTTCCCGGCCAGAGGGGCCAGTTCCACCGGCAGTTCGTCCGCATAGGGGAACTTCACGTAGATCGACGGGGACTCGTGATCGGCGTACTCCACCTCGGCTTCCGCCAGGGCCGTGACGCAGGAAGAGCACCAGTGCACCGGCTTCTTCCCTTTGTACAGGCCGCCGCGCTCGGCAAAGCGGGCCAATTCACGGGCCGTTGCCGCTTCGTAGTTGGGGTTCATGGTCAGATAGGGGCGGCTCCATTCGCCAAGAACCCCCAGGCGCCGGAACTCATCGCTCTGGATACCGACCCACTCGGCGGCATAGGCGCGGCATTCCTTGCGCACCTGCGCCTTGGTCATCTCCTTTTTCTTCGCCCCGAGCTTCTTGTCCACCATCAGCTCGATGGGCAGACCGTGACAATCCCAACCCGGCACATAGGGGGCGTAGAACCCCTCCATGCGACGGCTTTTGATAATAATATCTTTAAGAATCTTGTTCAGCGCGTGCCCGATATGGGTATGCCCGTTGGCGTAGGGAGGGCCGTCGTGCAGGGTGAAGTTGGGGCGTCCCTTACCCGCAGCTTCCATCTTGCCGTACAGATCCATGTCCTCCCAGGTTTTCAGGATTTCCGGTTCCCGCTGCGGCAGATTGCCGCGCATGGGGAAATCGGTGACGGGCAGATTGAGGGTATCTTTGTAGTCCATATAGGTCCTCCCGAACAGGCCGTGGGATAAAATACGAAAGGGAGTAAATTAGCAAAACCGCCAGATAAGTCAAGGGAAAACCAGCATTCTTGCTGCTTCACAAGGGGCCTGGCAAGCGGAGAACTTCACCGGGGAGGGTGCATGGTCGCAAGGGGGAGAAAGACGGAAAGGGGGCGCAAAGGGGTGCCCGGCGGGCAAAGGGCAGGCGCCCTTTTTCCCGCCATCACGCAACGAGAAGAGGCCGGGCCGGTCTAGTAACCGACCCCTTGAACCGAAAGTCCCATATCCTGCTGCAGCAGATCCAGACTTTGACGCAACAGCATCGAGATGCTGACACCTGACTTTTCCGCAATGGTCTGCAGGGTCTGCAACTCATTATCATCCACCCGGCAGGAAATAATATACTTCTTTGGATTTTCAACGGATTTACCCATAGATCAACTCCTTTTCTCAACGGTCTTTGTAGCGAAGGACAAAATTTCCCATTTTCGATGCGTATACATAATGCAAAGGCGTTGCCAGTTTTTGGCTTGATCCGGATTTTTTTATATTATCCTCCAATAACAATAAGTTACACACAAAAAACCATCAGACACCCATTCCGTTCCGTTTTCCATGCAATGGGACAAAAATATCCATTTTGGAAAAAATGGGACAAATGCGCACACGTCCCTGGGCCACAAGCGACACAGTTTTCCGCCATTTAACGGGATCTTACTGTACAAACCCATCCGAACGCACCTCCTTGAGCTGGCCGAAAAAACCCCAACATCCTGTCATTACAAACTTTTCAATCCAAAATGGGCATGCGGATCCTGTGATTTTCGCGGCAGGAATCAGTACCCCGTCAAATGCCGGTACAGCTTTCTCATTCTCGGGCATTACACCGCACAGGAACAGAACCGCTTGATTATAGAAGGAAAGTTCGAACCATCAGGAGGGACTGTCCGTCAAAGCCCCCGTGGGGCAGACGGACAGCAGAGGACACAGGGAACAACGGGGAGCGCGCTTTCGGCACACGTCTTTGCAAACCTCGACAATCAGGGCGTGATATTCGTTGAACAGATCCGTATCCGCGGGAAGATTATCCATGAAGAAGGAACGGATCTGCTGATAGCTTTCGCCTCCGCCCATCAGCGCCAGACGCTCCAGCAAACGACGCGTATAGGCATCGACGACAAAGGAGGGATGCCCTCCGGCATAGAGCAGGATCGAATCGGCCGTTTCGGGCCCGATCCCTTTTTGCGCCAACAACGCGGTACGGACCTCATCCAGGGGCCCGTCCAACAGGCGCTCCAGGGAACCGCCATGACCTGCAAAAAGATGTGCCACGAAGAGGTGCAGCCTCTCGGCCTTCTGGCGGAAGAAACCCGCGGGGCGGATCAGTTCTTCAAGAGCGGGCCGGGAAAGGCCGTGCATGACGTGCGCCTCGAGAGCGCCCTCACGCCGGAGGTTGGCGATAGCTTTTTCGACATTGGTCCACGCCGTGTTCTGGGTCA
>QKGY01000184.1 GCA_003250235.1 Desulfuromonadaceae bacterium | reverse complement strand
TGGACGAAATTCTCAACGCTTTGCTGTTTATGCTGATCGGCATGGAAATGTTGATCATGCCCTTCACGCCCGTTTTGCTCATGGCTGGCCTGTTGACCATCCTCATCACCCTGTTCGCCCGCTGGGCAAGCGTTGGCGGGACCGTTCTGACCATGGGCCGCTTCAGAAAATTCAGCCCGGGAGTGATCAAAATTCTCACCTGGGGTGGATTGCGAGGAGGGATCTCGGTGGCTCTCGCCCTGTCCCTGCCAGCGGTGCCCGAGCGAAACACCATTGTGATCGTTACTTATATCATTGTGATATTTTCCATCCTTATCCAGGGAGTTACGCTGGGAAGACTGACTTCGAGGATTTATCCGAAGGGTCAAAATAAGCCCCACGGGACCTGGTTCTGAAATTTTTGGGATACGATTCCGGAAAAATCGGGGTTGTTACCACCAATAGAAAAACCCGGCAACCCTGGACTGGTTCAGAAAGAAAGACATCGATTCCATGACCTCATTGCCCAAAGCACCGAAACGTATCGGGATCGCCGCCGATCACGGCGGTTATGCCCTGAAAGAATATCTTACCCGCATGCTGCGCGAAGCCGACTACGACGTCGTTCCTTTTGGCGACGATCGGCCGCGACCGGAGGATGATTATCCGGATTTCGTGGTCCCGCTGGCCCGTGCCGTAGCCCATGGCGAAGTGGACCGCGGGGTGGCCATCTGTGGCAGTGGCGTCGGCGCTTCCGTCGTCGCCAACAAAGTACCGGGGGTGCGGGCAGGGCTGATTCATGAAACTTTTTCCGCGCACCAGGGTGTCGAGGACGACGACCTGAACATGATCTGTCTGGGAGGATTGGTCGTCGGTCCGGCGCTGGCCTGGGAACTGGTCAAAACCTTTCTCGCAGCACGCTTCAGTGGCGCTGAACGGCATCGGCGGCGGCTGAACAAGGTGGCGGAGCTGGAAAAAAGATGAATCTTGCACCTGATTGGCGCAGCGGGGCTGACGGCCATGGCTGGCGTTGACTCTTACCGGCCATCTGATAACTTTTAATGGCCCTAAAAGCGCGGGAGGTCCCATGAATTTCACTGATTTCGACCCTCTTAAAGGCGAGCGACTGCAGGTACTGGCGGCGGACGGCACGGTCGACCGGCAATTGCTGCCGACTTTGGATGAGAAGACTTTGCGCCTGATCTTCCGGCGCATGCTGGCGGCACGCCTGGCGGACCGCCGCTGCATAGCCCTGCAACGCGAAGGACGGATGGGTACCTATGCCCCGGTGGAGGGGCAGGAAGCCTGTCAGGTCGGCAGCGTCCTCGCCCTGGCCGAAACCGACTGGATCGTTCCCTCTTTCCGGGAACTGGCCGTCACCCTGAGTCGCGGCGTCCCCCTCGAAACAACCCTCCTTTACTGGATGGGCAACGAAACCGGGAGCCGCATCCCCCGCTCCTTAAAGATCCTGCCGGTGTCGATCCCGGTGGGCTCCCATACCCTTCATGCCGCCGGCATGGCCATGGCCATCAGTTATCGAAAGCTCTCCGAAGCGGTGATCTGCTATTTTGGCGACGGCGCCACCAGCGAGGGAGATTTTCATGAGGCCATGACCTTTGCCGGCGTGCGGCGAGCGCCGGTGATCTTTTTTTGTCAGAACAATGCCTGGGCCATCTCGGTTCCCCGCAAAAGCCAGTGCGCCGCCGAGTCCCTGGCCGCCAAAGGGGTCGGCTACGGCATGGCGGCCGTTCAGATCGACGGCAACGATCCCTTTGCCGCTTATCTTGCCACTGGGGCGGCCTTGGAGCGAGCCCGGTCCGGGGATGGTCCGACTTTCATCGAGGCGGTGACCTATCGCCTCGGCCCCCACACCACGTCGGACGATCCTGCTCGCTACCGGGACCATGCAGAAGAGGAAAAGATGCGTGCGCTTGAGCCACTGGTGCGTTACCGCCGATTTCTTGCCGAGCGTTCGTTATGGACTGAGGATTGGGAGCGGGAATTGACCGGTGAGTTGGAAGCATGGATCGAGCAGCAGATCCAAAAAGCCGAAGGGCAACCTGCTCCCGGCCCGGCCGACGGTTTCGATTATATGTTTGCCGAACTCCCCCCCCATCTGGTCACCCAGAAGCGGGAACTTCTCGCTGCCCTTGAAGAGGAGAACTGAGATGGCCCTGAACATGGTGGAGGCCATCAATCTGGCCCTGAAGGAAGAAATGGCACGGGACGATGATGTCGTTCTGCTCGGCGAAGACGTCGGCCGGGAGGGCGGCGTGTTCCGGGTGACCGAGGGTCTGCAGCAGGCGTTCGGCGCGGCCCGTTCCATCGACACGCCCTTGGCCGAGTCGGGCATCGTCGGTTGCGCTTTCGGCATGGCCCTGATGAGTCTCAAGCCGGTGGCGGAGCTGCAATTCATGGGGTTTCTCTATCCCGCCTTCGACCAGATCATTTCCCATATCGGCCGCATCCGCAACCGCACGCGCGGCGAATACACCGCGCCCCTGGTCATCCGCATGCCCTACGGCGGCGGCATTCACGCCCCCGAGCATCATTCGGAGAGCACCGAAGCGATCCTGGTCCACACCCCGGGGATCAAGGTAGTCGTTCCGGCCACCCCCGCCGATGCCCACGGCCTGATTAAAAGCGCCATCCGCGATCCCGATCCGGTGCTTTTTCTGGAGCCCAAACGCATCTACCGGGCCGTGAAAGAAGAGGTCGAGAGCGGCGAGCACCTGGTTCCCATCGGCAAGGCAAAGCTGGTTCGCGAAGGGCGTGACGTCACTCTGATCGCCTGGGGAGCGCTGGTCCGGGATGCGCAACAGGCCGCCGAACAACTCGCCGAAGCCAAGGTGGAGGCGGAGATTCTTGATCTGCGCACGCTTTCGCCCCTGGATGTCGAGGCGGTCATCGCTTCGGTGAAAAAAACCGGTCGTTGTGTGGTGGCCCACGAGGCGCCGCGTACCTGCGGATTGGGAGCCGAACTCTCGGCGCTGGTCATGGAGCATTGTCTCCTTGATCTGCTGGCCCCGGTTGAGCGGGTCACAGGCTTCGATACCGTGATGCCCCTGTTGAAGGGGGAACACTTTTACCTTCCCGATGCGCGGCGGATTGTTCAGGCGGTACGGAAGGTCATGAATTTTTAGTTTATGCAGTTCAAAACCTCCGACTTTGTTTTTAACCGAGGGAACAAAAAGAGGAACGCAGTTGCAGATGCCCTCAGCGGTCAAAAATTTTCTTTAAAAGTCAAAAACCTTTTGGATGCAGATGGACACGGATAAACGCAGATTTAAAAGCAAAGACAACAGACCCTGTTCCGGTTTTGGTTTTTGCTTAATCCGCGTAAATCAGATTTTATCCGCGTCCAAGGTTTTTGGGTTTGGATAAGCTTCATCCCAGGAGTTCTCAATGGTCGAATTCAAGTTTCCGGATGTGGGTGAAGGCATTGCCGAAGGAACGATT
>QKGY01000027.1 GCA_003250235.1 Desulfuromonadaceae bacterium | reverse complement strand
AAAGAGGTCAACATCTACCAGGATCTCCGGGTGAAGGTCAACGGGGAGACCGATACCATCAACCTCGTGGTCGAGCCCTATCCGAGCCAGGGACTGGCCCTGGTGATCTTTGAACCGGTCCTCCCCTCTTCCGGCAGCGCACCCTCCGCGGAAATTCCACCGACTTCCATGAGACGGGAAGACCAGGAGGGGATCATCCGGCAGCTCGAAGAGGATCTGCGCATCACCTCGGAGCAGCTTCAAGCGACCATCGAAGAGCTCGAAACCTCCAACGAGGAGCTCAAGTCCTCCAACGAAGAGCTCATGTCAATGAACGAGGAACTGCAGTCGACCAACGAGGAAGTCGAATCGTCCAAGGAGGAGCTGCAGGCCCTCAACGAAGAACTGACGACGGTCAATTCCGAACTCGAACGCAAGGTTCTGGAGCTGGGCGACACCAACAGCGACATGCAGAACCTTCTCAACAGCTCCCAGATCGCCACCGTATTCCTCGATCGTCAACTGCGGGTCAAGCGCTTCACCCCGGCGGCCACCGACATCTTTCACCTCATCGAGTCGGACCTGGGCCGCCCCTTCCACCACATCACCTGCAAGCTCGACTATCCCGACATGAACAAGGACTCCGAAAAAGTCCTGAAGACCCTCAAGAGCCGGGAAAAGGAGGTGCAAACCTCCGAAGGGCGATGGTTTCTGCTGCGGATACTCCCTTACCGCACCGTCAAGGACGTCATTGACGGGGTGGTGATCACCCTCGTCGACATCACCGACCGCAAGAAAGCCCACGAGGAGCAAGAACGGCTGGCCGCCATCGTCGATTCCTCCCAGGAGGCTATCGTCGGAATGACGCTGCAGGGCAGGATCACCAGCTGGAACCCCGGCGCGGAAAAACTCTACGGCTACTCGGCCGAGGAGACCGTCGGCCGACTCATCTCCCTTCTCTACCCGCCGGAGCGCACTCAGGAGTTCGGCCAATTCATCGAGAAGCTGAGGACGGGCGAGCGCGTCGATGCCTTCGAAACCGAGAGGATCCGCAAAGACGGCCTGAAAATCACCGTTTCCATATCCGCCGCCCCCATCCGGGACGAGTCGGGCCAGATTGCAGCCGCCTCGCTTATCGCCCGCGACGTCTCCGCCCGCAAGAAAACCGAAATCGCCTTGAAACAGGCCAAAGAGGCGGCCGAGGAGGCGGATCGCGCCAAAGGGGATTTCCTGGCCAAGATGAGCCACGAGATCCGCACTCCCCTGACGGTCATCCTTGCGGCCCTGGAACAACTCGGCGCCACGGAACTCGCCCCCCTTCAGGAAAAGCTGCACAGTCTGGCCAACCAGTCTGCCGACGTTCTATTGGCCATGCTGGAGGATATCCTCGATTTTTCCAAGATCGAAATGGGGAAACTCGAACTGGAGGAGCACCCTTTTGTTCTGCGTGATTGCATCGACCACGCAATCCTTATCTTCTCCGCCGAAGCGGAGGCAAAAGGGTTGGAGCTTCGCGCCGACCTCTCGCCAGATCTCCCCAAGATGGTTGTCGGAGATCTTACCCGCTTGCAACAGATCTTCTTGAATCTCCTCAGCAATGCCGTCAAATTCACTGAAAAAGGATCGGTGACGTTGAGGGTCGAGCCGGCGAGACGTTCGATGCCGGAACCGGATCTTGTTTTTCTCGACTTTTCGGTTCTGGACACCGGAATCGGTATTCCGCCGGACAAGATCTCCCAGCTCTTCCAGAGTTTCCACCAACTCAAAGGCAAGGGGGGAAAAACGCACAAGGGGACCGGTTTGGGCCTCGCCATCTGCAAGGGACTCGTGGAGATGATGGGGGGAACGATCGGCGTGAAGAGCGAGGAGGACAAGGGGAGCACCTTCTTCTTTACCGTCCCCCTGCGGATCGATACCGGTATCCCGGCAGCAGCGTTGTCTCCCGGTGCAGAAGCAACGAAGCCTGCAAAGAGCCTGAATCTGCTGATCGCCGAGGACGATCCCTCCATTCAGGTGCTCCTGAAGCACGTGATCTCGGGAAACGCCTGGCGGGCGACCATTGTCGACAACGGGGCCAAAGCCCTCGCCGCCTGGGAACCGGGGAAGTTCGACGCCGTCCTGCTCGACCTGCAGATGCCTGAGAAAACCGGTCCCGAGGTGGCCAGAGCCATTCGCGAAAGGGAGAAAGAAGCCGGTAGCGGCCATGTTCCTCTCATCGCCCTGACTGCCCACGCGACCAAAAGAGATGAGAAACGCTGCCTGGATGCGGGAATGGACGGCTTCCTGGCCAAACCTTTCAGCCGGGATAAAATTTCCCAGATTATCAGAACCTATGTGGAGAAATCCTCCGACATCTGAGTCGAGGGGCCGGTAACCGGCCGGAGAGCGTTTTCCATTTATTGAAATGTGTTCAGAGAATCGCCGACGCGACACAGCCCAATCCGAGATCATCGGGTTGGGCTGTTTTGTTTAGGAGACGCCACAACATTCCGATGGTGGGATTCTTGCAAAGATCGGTGAGCAGGGTTGAAGGCCCCCAGACGCTTGCGCAAATCGCTGGAGCCGGGTCGAAACCGGGCGCGTTACAGTCTTTCGGACTTTCTTCTGATAACGAACGCTATCGACAGTTCACCCAGTCAGCACAACAGAGACAAACCCGGCATCGGCCCTCTGTTTTCATGGGATTTCTGGACGGATATCACGGCTCTCGTCACAGCTCCGCGGGTACAAGGGATATCGGGAGGAAGAAAACATGAGCAAACTTTTGTCTTTTGCCACAGGGCTCGTTCTGGTGTTCGCGTCAGCAGCATGCAGCACCACGCCCGTCATGCCGCCCCCCGAACCGCCAAAAATTGTCGTCTCGCCGGCCCCAAACAGGACCGAGGTGTCCGAGTCACAGACGGTCAAGGACAAGATCTATCGGCAGTACCAGCAGTGGAAAGGGACGAGATACCAATACGGCGGCCTCAGCAAGGCAGGGATCGACTGCTCGGGCTTTGTCTACCTCACCTATCGCGAACAGCTCGGCATCGAAATACCCCGCTCGACTAAGTATCAATGCCAGGTCGGCAAAGAGATCGACCGCAGCGAACTGCGTCCGGGGGATCTGGTGTTCTTCCGAATCAGCTCCAAGGGGAGGCATGTGGGGATTTATCTCGAAGACGACAAGTTCCTGCATGCTTCGACCAAAAGAGGAGTAATCATTTCGAGTCTGGATGACACCTACTGGAAAGATGCCTATTGGCATTCGCGACGGGTTGACTTTTAACCAGAGGTTCCCTTTTCAAAATGAAAAATCGCTTTCTTTTCACAGGCATCCTCCTTCTTCTCCTTCACAGAGAGAGGCCATTCCGTGGGTTTACTGGACACGTTATTCGGAAGCAAAAAGACGGTTCAAGAAAAGGATCTGTCCGAGCATCGGCCTTATCTCGATTCCTTGCGAATCCCCGCGATCAGGGTTGAAAGCAGTGCCGCCTCCGGAGTGAGCAAGATCGGCGGCCTTCCGGTTGCACCGGCTTCGCTTCCGTGGCCGGTATGGAACGAAAAACCCCTGGCCTTCCTTGGGCAATTCGACCTCGCTTCCCTGCCAAAGACAGCGGCGACGCAGGGGCTTCCCGAAAAAGGCATTCTGTATTTCTTTTACGACCAGGACCAGAGCACCTGGGGATTCGATCCGAATGATCGCGACAGCTGGAAAGTCCTCTACGTGAACGGCAATGAGCCTCTGGTCCCCACAAAAGCCCCTGCCGGACTGGGAAACGACTTCATTTTCAACGAAAAACCTGTAAAATTTACCGAGATCCTGACCTACCCCGACTGGCAGGACGACCGCATCGGCGCTTTGGACCTGACCGATGC
>QKGY01000103.1 GCA_003250235.1 Desulfuromonadaceae bacterium | reverse complement strand
CATCCCCTGTTGGGCGACGCGAAGTATGGCGGGCCGTGCGCGGCAGCCGGTGCGCCTGTGCCCCGGCAGATGCTGCACTCCTGGCGATTGGCCTTTTCTCACCCGGTGAGTGGCGTGCCTCTCGAACTCGAGGCGCCGCTCCCCCCTGATATGAAAGGCCTGCTCGAGCGTCTGCGGCAGGAGCCTGGGCCCAGCGGCCGCTGAGTTGACATCGTTCCGGCGTGGCCTTGCCGGGTCCGATACCACGGAAGGAAATTCCATGTTCGCTTATCCTGAGATCGATCCGATTATTTTCCGCATCGGTCCGCTCGCAGTCCGCTGGTACGGCATGATGTACCTGCTCGGTTTCGTTGCCGCCTGGTTCATCATTCGCCGGCTGGTCCGTCTGCGCTCCCTTGCGCTCGATGCCGAAGGACTCTCGGATCTCCTCTTCTACGGTATCCTCGGGGTGATCTTCGGCGGCCGGTTCGGCTACGTCCTCTTCTACAATCCGGCCTACTACCTGAAGCACCCTCTCTCCGCCCTTGCCGTTTGGGAGGGCGGGATGAGCTTTCACGGAGGGCTCCTCGGAGTTGTTGCCGCCTCGGTGCTCTTCTGCCACCGTCGCGGCCTGCCGAAGCTGCTGACCGGCGACATCCTGGTGACGGCGGCTTCCGTCGGGCTTGGCCTTGGCCGGGTTGGCAATTTCATCAACGGGGAACTTTGGGGGCGAGTGACCGATGTCCCCTGGGGGATGGTTTTCCCCGGGGGCGGTCCGCTGCCGCGCCATCCGAGCCAGCTCTACGAGGCGGTCCTCGAGGGGGCGGCCCTCTTCGCCGTGCTCTGGCTGCTGCACCGGCGCCGGGCGGCTCCAGGAGTCCCCTTCTTTACATTTTTTCTTCTTTACGGAAGCTTCCGATTCTCTATCGAGTTTTTCCGCCAGCCGGATGCCCATCTCGGCTTTCTCTGGGGGGGGGCGACCATGGGTCAGTTACTGTCGTTGCCGATGATCCTGGCCGGGTTGGGCGGTCTTCTTTTCTGTTTCAAGCGGGAGACGCGCCGATGAAGGAGGTCTGCGGGATTATTTTCGACTGCGACGGCGTCTTGTTTGAAAGCCGGCAAGCCAACCTCGCCTACTACAATGATGTCCTCGATCATTTCGGCGAGTCTCCCGTTGCCGCTGATGACGAGCCAAGGGCGCACCTCTGCCATACCGCAGCAAGCCCCGAGGTCTTCGCCGCGCTCCTTGGTCCCGCGCGGGTAGCGCGGGCTTTGGACTACGCGGCTTCGCTCAGCTATCGCCAGTACATCCCATTGATGCTTCCTGAGCCGGGAGTGATTGAGGCGTTGCAGACTCTTTCGGAGCGGATGCCGCTGGCGGTTGCGACCAACCGTGGAACGAGTATGCACGAAATCCTGGTTCATTTCGGCCTCACCCAGTACTTCAAAGCGGTCGTCACCAGCAGGGATGTGGCTCGTCCAAAACCGCATCCTGACATGCTTGAACTGGCGGCATGCCGGTTGGGACTCGACAAGGAGAAACTGCTTTTTGTAGGGGATTCCGATCTTGATGCGGCGGCGGCTGGGCGGGCGGGAATCCGCTTTGTCGGCTACAAGGGGAGCCTGCAGGGTGCGCCGACCCTCTGCAGTCACGCAGAACTGGTGGCCTTTTCCGCCGCTCCTAGCGGAGGGATTTGACCATTTCCAGGACGTGCCCGCCATCCATTTTGCGGTAGGTCACCCGATCCATGAGGGAACGGATGATGTAGACGCCGCGGCCGTGTTCGTCGAGGGATTTGAAGTCGGGGGAGGGGAGTGAACAGATGTCAAACCCCTGCCCCTGGTCGAAAACCTTTATGGAGAGTTGCTCGTCGAGAATGGAGATGGTGATGTGTATCTCCCTCTCCGGGTCATCCTCGTTGGCATGGAGGATGGCGTTGGCCATCGCCTCGGTCAGGACCAGGTTCAGATGATAGGCCAGTTCCTCCCGGTCGCCCTTGAAGCGTCGCAGGGTTCTGGCCATGTCCTCGCCGATCTTGCCGATGAGACTCAGGTACCGCGTCTGGTTCGGCACCCGGATATCCACCTCGATATTCTCTTTCATACGTGCCCTGAGCGGTGTGTGCCGTTTAGAAACTGGCAAGCGCTTCCTGGGAGCCGGGGAAAATTTCGAAAACGCGGTGCAGTCTGGTCAGTTCAAACATCGACTTAACCTGTGGTTGCAGGCCGCAGAGCTTGAGATTGCCGTTGCGGGCGCTGGCGTTTTTGAACCCGGAGACCAGTGCGCCTAGACCCGATGAGTCAACGAAGCGCACCTCTTGCAGATCAACAACCAGATTGTTCTTCCCCTCTTCAAAGAGGTTGAGCATCTGCGTTTTCAGGTCCCCGCTGTTGTGCGCGTCCAGTCTCTCTTCCTTTACCTCGATCAGGATTGCCGCTCCCTTTTCCTCAATTTTGACGATCATTGCAGACTCCTTCCTTTAGTCGGGCCGAATGGGCCACATCGTTACAATGATAGCATATCCTTCGTGTCGCTGGGCAATGCAGGCGCCTATCCCTTTTTTTCCTTCCCGTTCTGTTGGACCTTCAGGACAACCAGTGAGACATCGTCCCGGAAATTGGGTGTCTCGGCAAAGAGTCTGGCCTGGTGCAGCAGGTTGTCGATGATCTGCTGCGGTTCCGATCCGTGGTGCTCGGCGAAGAGTTCCATCAGTCGAGCCTCGCCGAAAAAATCGCCTGCCGGATTCTCGGCCTCCGTCAGTCCGTCGGTATAGAGCAGCAGAACGTCCCCCGGATCAAGCCGCACCTCCTTCTGCTCAAAGTCAACCTTCCTCTTGACCCCGAGAATCAGCCCCTCGGCATCGAGCCGTTCACAGCTGCCGGTGGCGGCTCTCCAGAGGAGCGGCTGGTTGTGCCCGGCACTGGCATAGGAGAGCCGGCGTGAGTCGGCGTTGTAGATAACGTAGAACATGGTGATGAAGAGTTCCGCCCGGCTCAGGTCGTCGTGGAAGAACTCGTTGAGTGCGCCCATGATCTCTGCGGCACTCTGCAGGCTCTGGGCACGCGCCTGGATGAACGTGCGGGTTTCGGCCATGAGCAGGGCCGCACCGACATTGTGCCCGGAAACGTCGGCGATCACCAGATCGAGCTGGTTGCCCTTGCGCTCGAGAAAATCGTAGTAGTCTCCTCCCACCTGGCGGGCCGGGACGCAGGTGCCGGCCAGGGCAATCTGTGGCAGCTGCGGCACATTCGCCGGCAGCAGCCCGAGTTGGATGGTCTTGGCAATCTGGAGCTCCCGCTCCTGCTCCCTGGCCTCGATCAACTGGGCGGTCTGGCGCGCATTGCGCCAGGCGACGCCGACCTGCCCGGAGAGGCTTTTGAACAGCTCGACGAACTCGTCGGAAAAGATGCCTTTGGCTGTTTTGGAGAAGGCCGACAAGACGCCGACCGGTTCACCTTCGATGGTAATCGGGGCATGGGCGAACGACTTGATCCCTTCGCGGTGGATGA
>QKGY01000079.1 GCA_003250235.1 Desulfuromonadaceae bacterium | reverse complement strand
TCGAGTCCTCGCTTGACGCGGATGACCTGGAGAATCCAGCCGACGAAAGAATCCGGCGCACCGGTCTCCCCTTTCTCGGCCGCCCACTCGGGGAAGTGGCTTAACTCCAGGTGGGTATGCGCGTTGACCAGGGGGGGAAGCAGGATGCCCTCGGGGAAACGGACGGTTTCGGCAGCAGGATACGAAGACGTCAGCTCGTCGTAGGCGCCAACAGCGAGGATTCGGTCATCCTGCACGGCCACGGCGCCGTTGAGCAGCGGTGGCGCGGCGATGGGAAGCACGTAACGGGCCGTATAGAGGGTGATCGGCATACGAGTAACGTCCCGAAATCAGCAGGCCTTTCGCCCGGAAGAAGGATCAGCGATGACCGCGTCGATCTGTCGAAGAAGCGCCTGAATCTCCTCCTGCTGCACGATGGTACACTGCTCTTCGAGCACCTCGTCGAGGATTGCGTCGGTCGTCAGCGGGTTGGCCAGCACCACCCGGAACACCGTCTGGGTCTCCTGCCCATAGCGGGCCACCCGCAGGCTCGTCCGGGAGACGAATGTATGGCCGACCTCGCGTTGTTCCTTTTGCACCAGGCGGATGATCTGATCCAGAAGGCTGTTGATGAGACGGACCTGCTCGGGAGATGCCGAAGGCAGAGCGGTCTGAATGTGCGCCGGGTTGTACCGGTAGGTCAGGATATTGAGCTCCGGCTGGCTCGTCAGTTCGAAATCCGGGTGGCGTCGGATCTTGTCGGCGAAGGTGCGGGCTCGTTCGATCCCCAGATCGATGAGCAGCTCGTACCCCTTGCGGCCGATGATGGACAACCCCGCATGTACCAGCATCGATTTGCCGGGGCGCGACCCTTCGAGGGTATGGCTCCCCAGGTCCTTGGACCCGTGTCGCAGGATATAGGCGGCGTGGTGTTCGATCGCCGACAGAGCGGTGGGGTCGCGGAACAAGACCATTCCGGCCCCCATGGGGACGTAAAGCTGCTTGTGGGCATCGAGGGTGACCGAATCGGCCCGTTCGATGCCTTTGAGCAGATAACGGTATCGGTCGGAAAAGAGGGTCGGACCGCCCCAGGCCGCATCGACGTGGAAGTGACAGCCGATCTCGGCGGCAAAATCGGCCATCGCCTCGAGGGGATCGACGTTGCCCGTCTCGGTAGTGCCGGCGATCCCCACCAGAGCCAGGGGCCGGATATGGCGATCCTGAAGACGCGCGGTCTTCTCCCGCAGGTCCTTGAGGTCAATGCGGTTGTTCTCGTCGGTCTCGACCAGCACCAGATTGTCGTTGCCGATACCCAGCACATCGGTGGCCTTGGCCAGGGAGTAATGTCCCCGCCGAGACACCAGAACCGCCAGCCCCTCGCATCCCAGATGCTGCATGGCGCGAAACAATCCTTCGCGGGCGATACCCTGAAAAGTGCCCGATGGGGCGCAGAGGCGGTTGCGGGCCGTCCACAGTGCGGTCACGTTGGCGATGGTCCCGCCGGAGCAGAAGGCGCCGAGCGCCGCATTGCTGTCGTGTATCCAGCGCTGGTAAAAGGTGTCGGTCCCGGAGAAGATCAACCGGTGCAGCATGGCGAGAACCTGGCGCTCCATGGGGGTAAACGCCTTGGAGGTTTCGACCTTCACCAGGTTCTGGTTGAGTGCGGTCATGATGCGCGACAGCGGCAGCATGAAGTACGGCAGCGCCGAGGTCATGTGGCCGATGAAGCGGGGCGAGGCGGTATGTACCGAACGCGCCACCAGCTTGTCCTTGACGAATTCGGTGTAATCGGAGACGAAGGTGGGCTCTTCGGGTATGGAGGGATTGTTGAAATCCGCCTCGATCTCCTCCATGCTGCGCTCCAGGGCGACGATATGCTCCTGCAGGAAACCGGCGACATTCTCGCTGATGGCCCGATCGACTTCCCCCAGGGTGGAGTCGGCGGACTCGGGAATGGTGAAAATGCGGTACAGGTTCTCCAGATTGGCCTTGGCCAGATCACGCGGGGTCATGATTACCTCGTTACCGTCAGGATCGGCCGGAGGTCCGGTCGAACAGAAAACCGTTATCGATCAGCCGGGTCTTGCCGACGTACACGGCCAGAAGCAGCACCGAATCGGTGTCGACGACATCCTGCGATTGCAGGGTCGACTGATGGCAGATCTGGATATAGTCGATACGCGCTTCGGGCATCTCGCCAATTCTGGCGGCCAGTTCGTCGCGTATGACGGACGCATCGCGCTGCCCTGCGGCGACCAGGGTGCGCGCCGACGCCAGCGCCTGGGACAGCACCAGCGCCTGCTGCCGCTGCGAAGGGCTGAGGTAGCTGTTGCGCGAGCTCATAGCGAGCCCATCCGCCTCACGGACGATGGGCATGCCCAGAACGTCCACCGGCAGATTCATATCCTCCGTCATGCGGCGGATGACGGCGAGCTGCTGGAAATCCTTCTGTCCGAACAGGGCGACATGCGGCTGTACGATGGTAAAAAGCTTGCTGACCACCGTGGTCACGCCGCGGAAATGACCGGGACGGCTGGCCCCGCACAGCACCTCGGTAAGCCCCTCGACATTAACATAGGTCGCGTACCCCCGTGGGTACATGTCGCTGGCTACGGGAGCGAAAATGAAATCGACCCCGGTCGAACGGGCCAGGGCCGCATCGCGGTCGAGGTCGCGCGGGTAGCTGTCGAAATCCTCGCCGGCACCGAACTGGGTGGGGTTGACGAAGATGGAGAGCACCAGCACGTCGCCGCGTTGACGCCCCTCTTTCAGCAGAGAGAGGTGGCCGTCATGCAGCCAGCCCATGGTGGGGACAAAAGCAATGCGTTTGCCCTGGGCGCGCAGCGCCAGGCAGAGATTCTGCATCTCGCGCACCGAGCGGATGATCTTTGGCGCGGGATATTCGGTTGTTTTGGCTGTCGTATTCATTTGAAACTGTGCTCCGGTCCTGGGAAGGTTCCTGCTTTGACTTCCTGGATATAATCGCCGATGCCCCGACCGATGGTCTCAGACACGTCTGCGAAGCGTTTGACAAACTTGGGGGAATATTTCTCGCAGAGCCCGAGGATGTCGTGGATGACCAGGACCTGCCCATCGCAATCGACCCCGGCGCCGATGCCGATGGTGGGAATCGAACTTGTCTCGGTGATCTGTTTCGCCAGAGAGGCGGGAATCCCCTCCAGGACCATGGCGAAGGCACCGGCCTCCTCGACGGCACGGGCGTCGGCGAGTAGCTGACGGGCCTGCTCGTCCATGCGGCCCTGAACGCGGTACCCTCCCATGCGGTGGATCGATTGGGGGGTGAGGCCGATGTGACCGCAGACGGGGATATCCATGGCAACGATGGCAGCGATGGTCTCGGCCACGTTTTCACCCCCTTCGAGCTTGACGGCATGGGCCCGGCCCTCCTTGATCAGGCGGCCGGCATTAAGACGGGCATCTCGTACAGTACATCGATCTGGTAGGACAAAAAGGGCATATCGGCAATGATCAGCGCGTTGGAGGTTCCCCGCGCCACGGCCTTGGTGTGATAGACCATCTCGTCCATGGTGACCGGCAGCGTGGTGTCGTATCCGGCCACGACCGAACCGGCCGAATCACCAACGAGGATCATGTCGATCCCGGCCAGGTCCATCAATCGGGCAAAGGGAAAATCATAGGCGGTGAGGACGGCGATTTTCTCCCCCTCTTCCTTCATCCTCTGAATGTCCAGTATGGTTTTCGGTTTGGTGTTCACCAGGGTCTCACTTTCCGTCAGGACCGCCCGGGAAACAAAAAAGCCTTCCGGAACGAGTCCGAAAGGCATAGCGACAGCCCCACGACAGCCACGGCTGCCGGGTGTTGTTCGCGCATCCTTCCGTCCCGGTCCGTAGATCCAGGCGGTATGTCCTTTGCGTTTCTGCCGATCCTGAAGATCAGCGCGTGCCCAGTCGGCTCCGGTACGGGTTCCGGGCCTGACACGCTCCTAAAAAAGCGTTTTATCCTATATCACAGCCTTTGCTTGGCTGTCTATTACTATCTCACGACGCCAAACATCGTGTAAACAAAATATTCCACGAATGGGAATATTTACCAGATCAAAACGAAAATCAGGGTGTTTGAAACAGCTTCGTTCCCTCCTTGTACGCCTGGGCCACCTTCTGCCCCAGGTCCCAATACTCGCGAATCCCCCCCAGATACACCAGGGGATCGAAGGCCAGAGCATCCATGCCGCCTTCGGAGCGAAAAGCCTTTTCCACCGCATGGATTTGCAGAATCTCCCCAAGCAGGAGTCGGTATTCTCCGAGGTCGATTTCAGAAGTGAGTCGGCATTCGACGTTCAGGGGAGCTTCCGTGACCAGAGGGGCGGCGACGGCTTCAGCCGGTTCGAAATGCAGGCCGGTTACCAGTTTTTTATCCTCATCGCGCCCTGATTTCAGCCCGCAGTAATCGGCTTCGGTAGCCAGGGATGCCGGCACCATATTGACCACAAAACACCCGGTTTCGCGGATATTCTGGTACGTCTTGCGGCTCTGATTGAGGGACAGGCCGATGGTCGGCGGCGTCTTGCTGACGATACCGACCCAGGAGGCGGTCATCAAGTCCGTCTCCCCTTGGGCATCGACAGAAGAGACCAGTGTGGTCGGCTGGGGAAAAAAGGTGACACAGGGCCCCAGTTTGCGCTTGGTCATGAGCGTTCCTTTCGCGTGGCAGCCGGCGAGGCGATGAGCAGAGCCTCCGCCGCCTTGAGTAATACGGTAAAGGGGTGGAAGTTGACAGCCCGCTGACCGCGCAGCCCGTCCATCAGCCCTTGGTACAGACGGAGCTTCTGCTTGCGCTGCGACAGAAAGGCGTCGAGGTTCCCCTGATTCGTCTCGATCACGGACCGGGCCAGGCTGAAGGTGACCGTTTCAAATCCCTTCAGCAGCGACTGAGAGGCCATGCGGTCCCAGCGATCACGCAGGATCACGCCATCGAGAGCTGCCATCAACTCGGACAACCCGAGCAGTTGACGGATTTCCATAACGGTATGAGCAATGGAATACAGCTCACCGCCGGTGCTGTCGGCGAGAGTGACGAGGGGAAGGAAATCGGCTGCACAACCAAGCAGGGAGAAAGCCTGAGCGATATCGGGATCGAAACCGTCTTCGGCCAGACCTTCAGCGTCCGCCTTGCAGGCCCCCCACCCCGCTTCCGGCAGGATGCCGCCAAGAGCCTTGTGAAACAGGACCAGCTTCTCTTTCAGCACGGCAATCTCCTGCTCCGAATCGGACAACGGCAGTCCGTGCTCCAGCGCCCAGCCGCACATCAGGTTGAGAGCGTCTTCCAGTCGGATCAGGAGCTGGTGCTGGCGGGAGGCGTCCATCCGGTTGTCCCGGGAGTAAACGGCCTGACGCAGGGTGTGACCGTCGAGGATGCGGTCAAAGAGAAGATAGGCGGAAGTGGC
This sequence comes from Desulfuromonadaceae bacterium, assembly GCA_003250235.1. Lineage (GTDB taxonomy): Bacteria > Desulfobacterota > Desulfuromonadia > Desulfuromonadales > SZUA-540 > SZUA-540. The sequence goes on along the minus strand of QKGY01000079.1, from coordinate 11,048 downwards.
TTCCACCAGGGAACTGCCGGTTTGCTGTGCCAGGGCGTTCAGATACGCGCTGCCGGACTGATTGACCACCGTGTTGGTGATGACCGTTGCCGTGATCTCCTTCCAAAGCGGGTGATGCGGCACAGCGTTCAGGAAACGGCTCCGGATGGGACCGGGGAAATAACGCAGGAGAAAATCACGGGCTCCTTCGCGGGCGGGCAGATCGCTTTCCAGAATGGCCTGATACAGCTGCATTTTGCTGTAGGCCATGAGGATGGCAAGTTCCGGCCGGGTGAACTTCTGCTGTTGACGGGCGGCGATTTCCTTGGAGGACGGCAGAAACTCTCCGCGCCGATCGAGCAGCCCGGCCCGGGCCAGGGTGTCGACGAGCTGCATGTACGGCTCGACATCCGCCTGGCAGCGCGCATGGTCGAGGGAGAGGCAAAGATGCTGATCGTAGTTGTCCGCCAGCACCATTTCGCAAACCTCGTCGGTGACCGAGCCCAGCAGGGTGTCGCGTTCGGCCTGACCGGAAATCTCTTTCTTATCCTTGAGATACTGCATGAAAATCTTGAGGTTGACCTCATGGTCGGAGGTATCCACGCCGGCGGAATTGTCCACGGCGTCGGTATTGATACGCCCTCCCTGCTGGGCGTATTCGATGCGCCCGCGCTGCGTGAAGCCGAGGTTGCCCCCCTCGCCCACCACCCTGGCGCGAAGCTGGTTCGCGTCAATGCGCAGGTTATCGTTGGTGCGGTCACCCGCATCCTCGTGCTTCTCGGTGGAGGCCTTCACGTAAGTGCCGATCCCTCCGTTCCAAAGCAGGTCGATCTCCGCCGTAAGCAGCAACTGGATGAGACCGTCAGGATCCATGGATTCGTGACGCACGCCCAGGCGTTTTCGAACCTGAGGACTGAGGGGGATTTCCTTGGCTGTGCGCGGGTATATGCCCCCACCCTCTGACAGGAGATCGCGGTTGAAGTCATCCCATGAGGAACGCGGCAGGTCGAACAGGCGCTTGCGCTCGGCGTAGGTGGCGGCAGGATCCGGATCGGGGTCCAGAAAGATGTGGCGATGGTCGAAGGCGCCGATCAGGCGAATCTGCCGGGACAACAGCATGCCGTTGCCGAAAACATCGCCGCTCATATCGCCGATGCCGACCACGGTGAACGGTTCGGCCTGGATATCGTGGCCCATTTCGCGGAAATGGCCCTTGACGCACTCCCAGGCGCCCCGGGCCGTGATCCCGAGTGCCTTGTGGTCATAGCCGTGCGATCCGCCGCTGGCAAAAGCATCATCGAGCCAGAATCCGTATTCGCGGCTGACAGCGTTGGCCGTATCGGAAAGGTGGGCCGTTCCCTTGTCGGCGGCAACCACCAGGTAGGGGTCTTCCTCGTCGTAGGCGACAATCCCGGCGACCCGCACCACCTCGGATCCGACGCGGTTGTCGGTCAGATCGAGCAGGCCGCGCATCAGCGTCTGATAGGCCTCCTTGGAAAGCGCAGCGCCCTCCTCTCGGGTCCGGTACGGGGTCTTGACGATAAAGCCCCCCTTGGAACCGACCGGAACAATCACCGCGTTCTTGGTCATCTGGGTCTTCATCAGGCCGAGGATTTCCGTGCGGAAATCGTCCGGCCGGTCCGACCAGCGGATTCCCCCGCGCGCTACCCGCCCGCCGCGCAGATGAATCCCCTCCATGGTGGCGCTGTGGACGTAGATCTCGTAGAGAGGACGGGGGGCGGGCATGTCGATGATGCCGATGGCGCTGATCTTGAAAGCGAAGAAATAGTCCTTGGCGTCAGCACGCAGGAAGAAGTTGGTTCGCACCGTCGAGTCGATCAGGTTGAACAGGGTGCGCAGAATGTTGTCCTCGTTGACGTCGGTGACGGCCTGCAGGGCCGTCACAAGCCCGAAGCGGATGGGAGAGAGGGCTTCCTCCTCGCGCTGCAGCGTATCGCTCCATTCCGGTTTGTCCATGAAACGGGCTTCGAAGTAACGGTACAACAGTAGGGTTACATCAGGATTATGGATCAGCGCCTGGGCCACCCTCTTCTTGGTATAGGGGCAGCCGATCTGGAAATAGTAGTTGCGGTAACCGCGGAAAACGTCGATCTGCCGCCAGGAGAGACCCGTGAGGACAAGGATCTGGTGCAGGTAGTCATTTTCCACCTCCTGACGGCGAAGGGCCCGAAGAGCCTCCAGAAGCAGGGATTTGATCTCGGAGAGCTTGCGCGCTTTCGCGGGCGAGGCGTGGATCGTGAAGCTCTTGATGTACACCTTGCGATGCTCGAGGGCGACGACGTAATCGGCTTCGTCTTCGACGCAGAGGTTGAGGTTTTCCAGGAAAGGGATCAGTTCATTGAGGTAGCTGTTTTTCAGGCTGTAGAACTGAAGACGGTAATTGAGCCGTTCTCCCTGGCCGAAAGGCCCCCAAAGGTCGAGGATTTCTTCACCGGTCTTGAGAACCGAATCGATCCCCTCCACATCCCTCACCGCGTAACGCGGATGCATGATGGTCTTATATTCGAGCGGAAAAACATGGTGAAATTTACGCGCCAGCTGACCTCCGGCCACCTCGCCGAGTCGGCGCTCAAGCTGGAGACGCAGCTTCAGTTCCCAGGGTCGGGCTTTGCGCATCACCCCGCGCTCGAGCCGTTCCAGATCGACCTGCAGATGCTCCGTGTCGGCATGGACGTGGACATGGAGGCTGAGATAATCGGCGGCAACATGCATGATGCGGGAGGTAACCTTGTCCGCCTTGAAGGTGCGGGAGAGGTAATGCTCGACGCGAATCATGCGATCCGGAGAATAATAGGCGATTGGCATCACCACCAACAGGGTGATGCCCTTGACGGCGAGGCTGGGCGTGGCGACGATCTTGATCAGATCGTGGCGATACAGCAGAGAGAAGGAACGGACGGTCTGCACCAACTCCTCGGGTCCGAGAAAGAAGAGTTCAACCTTGGGGAAGGTATTGAAGATCTCGACGGTCTTGCGGTAATCATGGGTCCCCGCCGAGATGTGCAGGGTTTCAAAAGCCTGTTCGATCCGGGCCCGCAACGACGGGATGTTGAACACCAGCTCATCGGCGCTTTTGGCGGAGAACAGACCGAGAAAGGCGTGTTCTCTCTGCGTGCGTCCGTCCTCCGTCTCTTCACGGACGCCGATGTAGACCAGGGGGTCGGCACGACGAACCGGGCTGAGCCGGCTCAGGGTTTCGACCACAACGGGCCGCGATCGCTTGAGTCGGGCGCAAGTCGGCGCATGACACTCGTCCACGGTGCGCGGCTTGCTGAAGTCGATTTCTTCGGGGTCGAAGGAAATGCCGAGAGAAGACCCCTTCTGCAACTGGATCTTCATCTCCTTGGAGGCATCGGAATGCAGCGTCAGGCACTGGTAGGCAAAAGGAATGAAATTTCCCTCCTGCAACCATTTCCAGAAATCGCTGAAGTTTCCGCGGGACGCCAGATCATCCAGGGATGTGAGCGTCGTGTTCAGGGCCTTGCGATCCTTCTGAACCGCAAGAGCCGCGAGAAGACATTTGCTGACCCCCTGCTCTATGCGCAGCAGCCTGTCCTGATCGACCCCTTCCAGATCGATCAGGATCAGGGATTCCTTGGGACCTTCAGCATCGATGGCCTCGATAGAAACAACCGATTCCTCCCGGCGCGTAAGCGTGAGGATGGGGTGAGCGATCATATGAAAGTCGACATGACGGCTCGTCAGATAGGACTGAACGGTGTCGACCAGGTAGGGAGCATCGGGAACATTCGTCATCAGCAGGACATGCCCCTGCCCACCGAAAGGCTCGAGACGCACAGCGATGTCATGACGCGGGGATTCAAGCAGCTCAAGGCACTTTTTAAGCCATGCTGCCAGTTGGTCTTCCGGCAGGGAAACAAGATAGGACAAGGGCATATTCTGCCTGAAGACTTTGGCCAGAGCGCTGATGTGACGATAACGGGTCTCGTCAAGGTCTTTACGAAGAAGCGCCAGAACGGCATCCTCTTTCTGCTGAATCATCTGAGGGGAAAGGCCCTGGTTTCCGGATGAAAGAATGATGTCCATGAAATTCTCCAGAAGCTAGAGGGGAGTGGCGACCGAGAACAGCCACCTGTATTTTATTGAAGAGACAGCCCTGCACGGTTAAAGCGCGGAGGCCATGGGGTAAGCCTAATGCATGGGAACAGCTTTGACAAGCTTAGCGCGACACCTGGAAAAACGTACCGACGCCTGTCCTGCAGACGATCGTCGGTACATGTCGGCAGAAACCATTATTCGCCGTAGATGATCTCGGCCCGGTCCATCAGTTCGGCCACCCATTCCTTGAGGAGCCGGGAGCCTGCTTCCCCCTTCAGAAATTCGCGGATCTTGGGGGTGGCTTCCTCCAGAGACAGATTCGCCGCCGTCTCGCGGGAGAGCACCTTGATCAGGTGGAAACCGAATTGGGTCTCGACAACATCCCCCACCTCGCCTTCCTTCTGGGAGAAAGCCGCCGTCTCGAAGGATTTGACCATGTCGCCGCGGCGGAAATAGCCGAGGTCGCCCCCGCGAGCGGCGCTCGGGCAGCTCGAATGCTCCCGTGCCAGCACGGCGAAATCCTCGGAGGCGGTCCTTTTCTTCAAGGCTTCGGCCTCGGCGAGGGCTGCGGCACGATCCCCCCCTTTGATCTTGACGAGAATATGACTGGCCCGCACCTTCTCAGGTGCCTGCATCTGATCGGGATAACGTTGATAGACCTCTGCGATGTCCTCGGCCGTCGGTTCCCGCATATCGGAAAGCTTCCTATTGGTCATCAGGTTGACGGTGAGGTCCTGACGGATCATGCGGCGGTAGGTCGGCGCATCGATGCCCGCTTTTTCCAGAGTGGCGTAAAATTCCTCCTCGCTGGGAAAATTGCGGATGATCTTGGCCATCTCTTCACTGACGGAGGGATCGTCGGCGACCACCCCCTGAGCGAGGGCTTCCTGGAAAATCAGCTCACGGGCCAGGAGCTTCTCGCGGGCAAGATCCTCGATCGCCTTGAGCTCGTCGACAGACAGCCGGTCCATGGTCTTACGGTACATGTCCATGGAGTACCCCTGAAGGGCATTCTGATAGTCGAAGGAACTGATGGGGCGGCCATTGACCTTGGCGAAATAATCGGACACCGGTAAACCTCCTGGTCCCGGGTGCTGCCGGGACGGTTAGGGGCGCACTTCCGGGAGGAAAGACGCCTTGAGTTCTTTGGCGAGGACACTGAATTCGTCCAGCGTCAGGGTTTCTCCCCTACGTCCGGGATCGATGCCGCAGCGCTGCAGCACCGTTTCGACCAGGGGGGCGGCAAACCCCGACCCCGCTAGGGTGTTGCGCAAGGTTTTCCGCCTCTGGGCGAAAGCGGCCTTGACCACCCGACGGAAGAAAGCCGGATCGTCGACAACAATCCGCGGTTCGCTACGTGAGACGAACTCCAGAACCACGGAATGGACCTTCGGCGGAGGATTGAAAGCCCCCGGCGGAACGGCCGCCACCTTGCGGATATCAAACCATACTTGGCACAGAACCGACAGGATGCCGTAGTCACGGTTTCCAGGCCCGGCGGCCAGCCTGTCGCCGACCTCCTTCTGAAACATCAGCACCAGCTTGGAGAACAGCGTGCGATGATCAAGAATCTTGAAGAGAATCTGGCTCGAAATGTTGTAGGGAAGATTGGCCACCAGTTTATAAGGGGGCTCGATGAGGATGTCATTCCAGTTCATCGCCAAGGCGTCCCCTTCGTGCACCTGCAAGCGGGGTTCCTCACGGCGGTTCAACCTCTCGACCAGGTTGCGGTCGACCTCCATGACGATCACCTTGCTGGCCAGTGGAAGCATGCGGTCGGTAAGAACCCCAAGCCCCGGACCGATTTCAAGGATCGTGTCGGAATCGGTGATCTCAGCCGCAGCAAGAATGCGTTCTATGACAGACTGATCGTGAAGAAAATTCTGTCCGAACCGCTTTTGAGGGCGGTGGTATGCAGGCTTATCCATGGTGAACCTTTTAGAGACGGCGACGCGGCCTGGGCCAGCGGGGAATACGCCAGGTTTTCACGATCGGGATGACCCTCAGGGTGATGGCATAGGTCAGAGCCGCACAGAGAATGCCGTAAATCAGGCTTCCCAGACACAGAGGCACAATCACCTCATGACCGAGCTCCCTGAAAGCGCTGAAAGTGAGTTCGGCGGGAAGATGCGCCCGCCCCATCCCCATCACCAGACGTCCGGATTCATATTCGAGCGCGTAAATGAAAGGGGCGGTCAGGGGGTTGGTGATCCACACCCCGACCGCGGCGGCTATTTTGTTTTCACTGAGAAGTAGAGCAAAAAAGATGGCGATGACCATCTGAAACCCGAAGGTGGGGGTCATGCCGATGAAAACGCCGAGAGCCAGACCCTTGGCAATCTCGTCAGGAGACTTGCGAATACGCAACAGACGCAGCAGATTGAGCTTGAATTGCCGGACAAAGGAAAAACGCCGCCACATAAATACTGCTGACTCCTTATCAGTCCAGAGTTCATTCCATCCAGCCAGCCTGGTCGAGAGACCAGCTGGCCACGGCGTTAAGATCGAGGGGAGCCGTTCTCCCCTGTTCCAGATAAGCGTCACCGGCGACAGCCAGCATGGCCGCATTGTCACCGCACAGTCCAGGGGAAGGGAAAAACACCTCCAGACCGGCCTCGGGTCCTGCAGAGAGCAGAGACTGACGCAGGCCCCGGTTACAGGCCACCCCTCCCGCTACGACAACCCGTTTGAGGCCGTGCTCTGCCGCCGCCCGGAGGGTCTTGCGGGTAAGCACCTCCACCACCGCAGCCTGGAAACCGGCCGCCACATGGCGCAACTGCTCATCGTTGAGGGGCTGAGTATAGCCGCGGACATGATTCAGGACGGCCGTCTTGATACCGCTGAAGCTGAAATCGAGATTTTTCTGATGCAGCAGAGGCCGCGGAAAATCGATGGCCGTTGGGTCCCCTTCGGCGGCGAGCCGGTCGATGACCTGACCGCCCGGATAACCGAGACCGAGCAGCTTGGCCACTTTGTCAAAGGCTTCTCCGGCGGCGTCATCAAGGGTCCGCCCCAGGATCGTATAGCGTCCTATGCCGTCGATACGATACAGATGGGTGTGTCCGCCCGACACCGCCAGCCCCAGATAAGGAAAAGCAATATCCTGCTCCAGAAGAGGCGAGAGGATATGCCCCTCGATATGATGGACTCCGACCAGAGGAATCCCCCGGGCGAAGGCCATGGCCTTGGCGACAGAGAGTCCGACCAGCAGAGCGCCCACCAGACCGGGACCGCGGGTGACAACGATGCCCTGGATGTCATCGAGCGTGACACCGGCTTTTTCCAGGGACTCCTCGATCACCACCGAAATGGCTTCGACATGCTTTCGCGAGGCCAGTTCGGGGACGACCCCACCGTAGCGGGCATGGACATCCACCTGGGAGGCGATGACATTGGACAGAATCTGCCTTCCGTCACGAACCACCGCGGCAGAAGTTTCGTCGCAGGACGATTCAATAGCAAGAACAAGCATTTAAGACCGGATCGTTAATATTTTTTCAAACTTCTGTAATGGCCAAAACAGCCCTGCTGCACGAATCATCCCCTAAAGGAGGTTCGCGGCAAGCTCGGCAAGGGGCGAACGTTCTCCACGCGTCAGTGTAACATGACCGGCGATTTCCTGCCCTTTGAACTTTTCCACCGTATAGGTCAATCCGTTGCTGGAGGAATCGACATACGGGTTGTCGATCTGGTACGGGTCGCCGGTCAGGACAATCTTGGTTCCCTCCCCCGCCCGTGTAATAATGGTCTTGATTTCATGCGGGGTCAGGTTCTGGGCTTCGTCGACAATCATGTACTGTTTGGGTATGGATCGGCCGCGGATATAAGTCAGCGGTTCGATCTCCATCAGCCCCATATCGACGAGTTCCTTGTATCCCCTCTTGCGCTTGCCCCGCTCCTCGACGGCACCGAGAAGCAACTCGACATTGTCGAAAATCGGCTGCATCCACGGCGCCAGCTTTTCCTCGACATCCCCGGGAAGAAAACCGAGGTCTTTGCCCATGGGGAAAACCGGACGGGACACCAGGAGCCGGCTGAAGGTCCCTTCATCGGCCGACTTGAAAAGACCGGCTGCGATGGCGAGCAGGGTTTTACCCGTTCCCGCCTTGCCGACCAGGGTCACCAGCTGGATATCGTCATCCAGCAGCAGATCGAGAGCAAACTGCTGCTCGCGATTGCGCGGCAGGATGCCCCAGATCCCATCTTTTGGGGGACGAATCAGGGGATTGAGCCTTTCAAGCTTGGCATGATAGCGACCGATGGCCGTATGTGAAGGATTGGACGCCTCGGCGAGGGTGACGCACTGGTTGGGATAATAGGGACCGGAAAATTCCAGGTACCCCTGCCCGTAAAAACGGTCAACCTCGTCCTTATTGACCAGAACCTCTGTGGTCCCGGAGTACAGCTCATCGATGGACACCTTGTCGGATTCGTAATCTTCGGCGCGAAGCCCCACGGCATCCGCCTTGATACGCAAGTTGGTGTCCTTGGTGACGAAAACCACCGGACACTCGCACTGCTTCTGCATATCCAGCGCAACAGCGAGAATGCGGTTGTCGCCACGGTCGGCGCGCAGCTCGGGAGGAAGCAGTTTCATGGAGCCTTCGGTATACAGCTCGACTTTGAGAATCCCTCCCGTCTCCAGAGCCACGCCGTCGACGAGAGTCGACTTTTTGCGCAGATCGTCGAGAATCCGCGAAATCTGACGCGCATTGCGTCCTGTCTCGCTGAGATCCTTCTTAAAGTTGTCAATCTCCTCGATAACCGTGATCGGGATGATGACATCATTGTCTTCGAATTTGAAAAGCGCCTGGGGATCGTGAAGCAGAACGTTGGTATCGAGGATAAAGGTCTTTTTCATGGCATCCTTTCAGGGTTCAACGACATGTAATGCCCGGTTTTACCGGGTTTTCTCCGACCGGATGGTATCGATGGCGTTGAGCAGAAGGTCGATATCCGCAAGAGTGTTGAAGTAGCCGGGGCTGACCCTCACGGTTCCGCGCGGAAAGGTCCCGATCGAGCGATGAGCATCGGGGGCACAGTGCAGACCGACGCGGCAGCTGATTCCGAATTCATGATCGAGACGGAAACCGATTTCGGACGGGTCACGGCCATCTAGATTGAAGGACAGGGCTCCGCCATGCAGTCGCCCATCCAGAGGGCCATAAACAACCGCGTCCGGAACCTGGCGCAGTCCCTCGATCAACCGGTCGAGAAGCTGACGCTCGTGAGCCCGGATGGCATCAAGGCCGATCTCCCGGACAAAATCCACACCGGCTTTGAGGCCGGCGATTCCTGCGGTGTTGAGTGTCCCGCTCTCAAGATGCTCGGGCATCTCGGTCGGCTGGCTTTCCGAGTGGGAGTTGCTCCCCGTTCCGCCATAAACCAGCGGCTTCAGTTCAAGCCCAGGGCGGACATACAGAAAACCCGTTCCCTGCGGGCCATAAAGCCCCTTGTGTCCAGGCACCGCCAGCAGATCGATCCCGAACGGTTCAACATGCAGAGGAAACAGACCGGCGCTTTGCGCAGCATCGACGAGAAAAAGAATCCCGGACCTTCGGCACCAGGTGCCGATCTCCTCAATCGGCTGGAGCGAACCGGTGACATTGGAACAATGGCTGAGAACGACCATCCGGGTATGTGGCGTGCAAGCTTCGCGGATTTTTTCCGGATCGACCACTCCAAAACAATCGGCCGGCACCTTGACCACCTCGACGCCCTGCTCCTGCAGAACATGCAGGGGCCGAACCACGGCATTGTGTTCCATGGTGCTGGTGACGACACGATCCCCGGCCGTGAGCACCCCGAACAGGGCCAGATTGATCGCCTCCGTGGCGTTGGAGGTAAACGCGATGCGTGCGGCATCGTCGATACCGAACAGCTCAGCCAGAGCCGATCGGGTTTCATAAACGAGACGTCCGGCGGCAATGGCCCTCTGGTGCCCCCCCCTGCCTGGGTTGGCGCCGACCTCTTTCATGACCCGCACAACCGTTTCGTACACCGAATCGGGTTTAGGAAATGATGTCGCTGCGTTGTCAAGATAAGCGGACATATGTCGCCAGTATACGGTGAATTGGGCAGCCGCCGGAATCAACCCGAACGCGAAAACGATTCGGACCGGCGAAGGATTCCCAGAGCTGAAAGTCGGCGCCCATTATGCCAGCACAGACATCTCCAGGCAATAAAACAATCGCGTCAATGCCGGTCGCGCTGACGCACCGGGAGGGCAAAAACTACCATTGCCGACCCGTTATGGCAACTTTTTTTATCACCGGAAATACGGGGAATTCCCTGGTACGGGACAAGAGAACGTCAGCGCTTAGCCGGGCTGCCAGTATACCCGGTTTCGCCCTTCTCTTCCGTCGTACAGAAGACTGTCGATCCGTCGCAGCAGAGAGTCGAGATCCTTGCCGTCGCGGGGACAGGAAACCACCGCCGCGCTGACGGTTACGGGTTCTGCTCCGGTAATGGGGAGATCCTGATGGGATTTTCGTGAAATAGCCTGGGCGGCCGTTTCGGCAATCTTGACAGCCTGCTCCAGGTGCGTCTCGGGAAGCAGGGCCATGAATTCTTCGCCGCCATAACGGAACAGCGAGTCGAATTCCCGAAAGGAGTCATGAAGCAGCCGTGCTACCGTGACCAGCACCTGATCCCCGTTGGAATGGCCGAAGTTATCGTTAAAGCGTCGGAAGTCATCGATGTCGAACAGGGCCAGCGACAGCGGGAACCGATAGAAGCTCGAGCGTGCAAGTTCCTGAGCAAAAGCCATCTTGAAATGATTCTGATTGAAAAGTTTTGTGAGAGGATCCGTCCGGGTGAAGAAATCGAGAGATTCCCTGCTCTTTGCGTTATCGATGCATAAGGCGGCAAAACCGCCCAGAATAGACAGGAGGCGGATATGGTTTTCCTTAAACCGCCTCGGGACGAAATCGTCCAGGTAGAAGATTCCCACAACCTTGTTGCGGCACTTCAACGGCGTGGCCACCAGG
>QKGY01000418.1 GCA_003250235.1 Desulfuromonadaceae bacterium | reverse complement strand
CTGATCACCCGGCTCTTGGCGATCCCCGCCGTATCGATGAGGGTTTCGAGTTGCAGGGTTTCCAGAACATCCGAAAGCACGGCCAGCTGCCCTTTGCCGCCATCGATAAGGATGAAATCGGGAAGCTCTCCCTCCTGCTTGCCGCGGCTCAGGCGACGGGTCAGCACCTCGTGGAGAGACGCGTAGTCATCGGCTCCCTCCACGGTGCGAATACGGAAATGACGGTAGGCTCCCGATGCCGGCTCGCCGTCCTGCAGAACCACCATGCTGCCGACACTGAAGTTCCCCTGCACGTTGGATATGTCGAAACACTCCATGCGACGGGGCAGGCGGCTGAGATGCAAGCGGTCGCGAATCTCCTCCAGGACCCTCTCCCGCGCCTCTTTTCGGCTGCCCCGTTCACGATAGGATTCGCTGGCGTTGCGCCCGGCCATCTCCACCAGGGCTCTGCGGTCGCCTCGCTGGGGCGAGATGACGGCTACCTTTTTGCCGCGCCGTTCACTGAGCCATTCCGCCAGCGTTTCGGCGTCCGAAGGCAAAAAGGGAAGCAGCACCGCATCGGGTACGAGAACGTCGCGGCCGTAGAATTCCTGCAGAAACGAGGAGATCAGTTCATCCTCGTCAAGGCGCCACTCCAGATTGTAGTTGCGCCGGCCGATCAACTTCCCCTGACGGATAAACAGCACCGCCAGCTCGACCTCCCCTCCCTCATGATGAAGGCCGAAAACGTCCTGGTCCCCGCCGTCGGCATCGGACACCTTCTGCTTCTCCACCGTCTGTTCGATGGCGCGTACCTGGTCGCGAAGCCGGGCAGCCTCCTCAAACCGCATCGCCTCGGAAGCGGCCAGCATCCTCTGCCGGATCATCGCCACCACCTCACTCTCCCGGCCGGAAAGCAGGGAAATGACCCCCTTGACCAGCAGGCGATACTCCTCGGCACTGATCAAACCATGACAGGGCGCGCTGCACTGGCCAATCTGATGGAAAAGACAGGGACGCTTTCGGCGGCGGCAGGTCTCCAGGGGATAATGACGCAACGGAAAGATGCGGTAGATTTCCTTGAGAGTTTCGCGAACCGCGGAAGATGAAGAAAAGGGGCCAAAATACAGGGCGCCGTCGCGCTTGACCCGCCGCACCACCTGCAGGGCCGGGAAGCTCTCGCGGGGATCGAGACGCAGCGAGACATAGGTCTTGTCGTCGCGGAGATTGATATTGTAGCGCGGCCGGTATTTCTTGATCAGGGTGTTCTCGAGGATCAGCGCTTCTTTTTCCGTATCGGTCACGATGGTCTCGACGACGCTGACCTTGTTCATCAGAAAACGGATGTGCGGCCTGCCGTCCCCCGCTGCGGAAAAATAACTGCGCAATCGGGACCGCAGATTTTTGGCCTTGCCCACATAGAGCACGGTCCCTGACGGGTCCTTCATGAGATACACGCCGGAGGCGGTCGGGTATCGGCTCAGGTCGGCATCCTGCACGGCACACTCCTGTTCTGGCAAGAAAAAAGCCAGGGGGAAACCCTGGCTTCGTGTTCCTCTGTGCGGGTTTTACCCGAGGACGGAAAGATGGTCTCCCTGAATTTCGATGAACGCTTCGAGAATTTCCCTGACCCGCTCCTCGGTCGCTTCGCCCAGGAATTTACCGTACACCTTGGACGCCCTCTCCCGCCGCTTGCGAGCCTCGATCAAGTTCTCCTTGTGTGCGGGGGAACAGGCACCGGTATCGCGAAGATCCTCGGGGACGGCAACAACCAGAACCCTGCAGACGATCTCCGCATGGCGTTCCTCCATCGCCGCCATGGCAGCGAAAAGGGCTTTGCCTTCTTCAGTGTCGGCCACCTTGGAGGCGCCACGATAAAACATGCTGTTGTCGACTTGCTGAGCCAGGGCATGCTCCAGGTTTTCACGGCTCCTGCGGGAGAGCTCGGCGATTCCCGTGGGCTCGTAATCGGCTGCCGCGACAATGTGCCTCTGACGGGCGCCGCAAAACGCGCAATGGGTCGGCTTGGCCGATCCCAGGTAAGGGCCCCAGCAGATTCTGCAGCGCGAGGAATCCTCCTTCACCGATAAGGCTGAAGGATACCAAGGGCGTCAGGGACTGTCAATAACGGGTACCTGAACGATGTCGTCCGGCGAACGCGCCGAGTTTTTTCTGGTTTTCCCATACCAGGCTGATATAATCGGCAGCGGTCCGTGCGCTTGAACCTGTCGGCCCGGCAAAAGGGTTTCGAATCATCCTTGATTCAAGGGAGTGTACTGTGAATCCAGTTTGGAGCAACATATTCCGCAAAAAGGCCGAGGAAGACTCCCTGGCCTATCTGCTGGGGACCATTCCGATCTTTTCCGAACTGAAGGACCGGGAACTGCGGTTTCTCGAAACCCTGATGCACATCCGCCATTACAGTCCGGGAGAGATTGTTTTCGAAGAAGGGGATCCGGGTTCCGGCATGTATATCATCCGTTCAGGCAGAGTCCTCATCTTCAACCGCGATGCGCTCGGGCAGGAATCCGAGCAGGCGATCCTGGGCATCGGCGATTTTTTTGGAGAGACCACGCTGACGGCTCCGGCAAACCGGACCGCGGCGGCCAAGACCCTGGAGAATACCGAACTTTCGGGCCGACCTACTTGAGACCATCCCCAAACACTGCGCCATGGCCAACAAGATCCTCATGGGACTCACCCGTTGCGTAAGCGAGAGACTCCAGGCGGCCAGCCTGGAAATCCGCCGGCTCAAATCCTATCCGGAGCCGGTGAGCCCGCGGGACAGCGAGGCGACATGATGGCACGAATCGGCGACTCCCGGAGGATAACCCGCGCCCAGCTTATCCTCCTCTATTTGGCTCTGACGGCGGGAATTGCCAGCGGCCTGGCAATTTTTTCCTCGGCATCGACTATTATCGCCCTGATCCACACCGCCACAACCGGCCTGTTTCTGCCAATCCTCCTCGCCCTGATCGTCGCCTTTCTTCTCGACCCGATGGTCAAATTCATCGAGCGGGAATCGATCAGCCGATCCACCAGCATCTTTATCGTCTATTTTCTGGTTTCGCTGCTCTTATTCCTGACGGCCAGGTGGCTGGTCCCCCAGTGGCAGGCGATGTGGGAGTCTCTGCGCATCGACATCCCCCGCTACGCACACGGCCTGTTCAGCGTCCTGCGCGATGCCCAGGCCGGCCTTGTGGATCGATTTCCCATCCTTTCACAGTACGAGTTCATGGGCAAGGCCCGCACCTGGACCGGGGAAGCGGTGGGACAGATGCTGGTCCAAACCCCCAAGTCGGCGCTGCGCCTGGGCTCGCTGTTGATTCTGGTGCCGTTGTTTTCGTTTTTCTTCCTGCGGGACGGCCGCAAGATCCTGCGGACCACCATCTCCCTGGCTCCCAACCGCCATTTCGAAATGGCCCACGATCTCTCCTACCACATCAGCAAACAGATGGCGCATTTCATCCGCGGCCGCATTCTGGAGGCCCTGATTGTCGGCCTGGTGGTGATGGCGGGCCTGTCGCTCACCGATATCCGTTACGCCCCCATTCTCGGGCTTTTCGCCGGCATCACCAACCTGGTCCCGTACATCGGTCCGATCGTCGGCATGATCCCCGGCATTCTCATCGCCCTCACCGACCTGGGCATGGGAGGACAATTCTGGTGGATCGTCATCGTCTACATCCTTGTCGCCCAGGTGATCGTCGATAACTTCATCCTCATCCCCATCCTGATTTCCCGGGTATCCAACCTGCATCCGCTCTGGGTTCTGATCGCCATTATCATGGGGGGGAAGCTGTACGGCATCCTGGGAATGATCATCGGTGTTCCTGTGGCCAGCATCCTCAAAATCGCTCTGCTGGAAACGCGCCATTATCGCAGCACTTTTTCCCTGCCCGAGCCGGTTCCGGAACCTGAACGGCCCCTTTAGGTCATTGCGCCCGCGGATTGTGATCGGACCTTCATAAAAGAGACGCGATCCTCCCTTGTTTTCCCGTCAAAGCTTGACTTAACATCCCTTTTAAAACATAATTTTGCAATTTCCAACACACCGATGCGACTTTCGATGAGCAAATACCTGTTCGGTTTTCTCAAAAATCTCAAACTGCGCTGGAAGATGCTGGTGGTGGTCCTGCCACTGGTCATCATCCCCATTTTCATTGTCGGCACCCTCATCGGGTTCACGGCAACCCGACAGGCCTACCGGGGCATCACCCAGACGAGCATGGATGATCTGGACCACATGGCCAACTTCACCCTCGATCTGCTTAACTCCCACTATCAGCAGTTTCAAGTCTACAAACAGGACAAACGCAAGTCTTTCACCGAGGACATGAGCGTTCTGACCAACTTTGCCTACAACCTGGTCGAAGCGCAGAACCAGCAGTACCGCAATGGCAGCATCACCCTCGATCAGGCCAAGAACGAGGCCAAAAAAGCCCTGAAGAAAGTCAATGTCGGGGAGACGGGCTATATCTACGTCATGAACAGCAAGGGCGACCTCAAGCTGCACATCGCCCGCGAAGGGGACAACATCTACGACGAGCAGGATGAGTGCGGCCGTTACTTCATCCGCGACATGGTCGAAACCGCCCTCAAATCCAAAAGCGAAGACGTCAAGTTCATCACCTACCCCTGGCGCAACGAGATCCTGGGCGATACCGCTCCGCGCAGAAAAATCGCCGCATACCGGTATTTCCGCGACTGGGACTGGATCATAGCCGTCAGCAGCTACCTGGATGAAACCTACGAAGACCTGGCGTTTGAGACCCGCTCCCTGGAGGAACTCAAGAACAAGCTGAAAAGCAAAATGGTCGGCAAGACCGGTTACATTTTCTGCATGGACAGCAAGGGTAAATTCACCGTTCATCCTGACGCCGAAGGAGAAAATTTTTACTCCGCAGTGGATTCTTCCGGCCATCTCTTTATCAAGGAGATGTGCGACAAGAAAAACGGCTGGATCCGCTATCCCTGGCAAAACCCCGGGGATCCCGCCCCGAGGATGAAAATCGTTCGTTACGCCTATTTTGCCCCCTGGGACTGGATCGTCGCCGTCGGCTCTTACGAAGACGAATTTTACCAGGAAGCCAACCTGATCAAGTGGCGAATTGTCACCAGCATGCTTCTGTTGCCGCTGATGATCGGCATTGCCGCCGTGGTGCTGGTCTTTCTAGCATCGAAAGTTCTTACCGATCCCATCAACCATATGATCGACGTCATCCGCAAGGTCAAGCAGGGACGGCTGGACGTGCAGATGCGTGTCGATTCCAACGACGAACTGGGAGAACTCGCCACCACCTTCAATCGCATGACCGGGATCATCAAACGCAATCAGGAGATGGAGGCCGCTCTGGCGCAGCAAGGAAAGATGGCCTCTCTCGGGGTACTCTCCTCCGGGGTCGCCCATGAGATCAACAATCCCCTGGGCGTCATTCTCGGCTATGCCAGCTACATGGAAGGCAAGATCGATCAGAATGACCCGCACTACAAATACATCCACGAGATCAAGCGGGAGAGCAAGCGCTGCAAGAAAATCGTCCAGGATCTCCTGAGTTACGCCCGTACGCCGAAACCGACACTCGAAGAGACGGACATCAACGATCTTTTGACCCAGATCACCGAATTTGCCGCCAACCACACCGACATGCACCATGTCACGGTTCTCTGCGATTTTGAAAAAGACCTGCCCAAAATCATGCTTGACGGCGACCAGATGCGCCAGGTGGCCATCAATCTCATCCTGAATGCCGGACCGGCCATGGCCGAAGGGGGGATACTGATTGTCGGCACCCATCTCGAGGACGACAACACCCTCTGCATCACCTTCCGCGACAACGGCAATGGCATCCCCGAGGAAAACCTGGAGAAGATTTTCGAGCCGTTTTTTACGACCAAGGCTCGAGGCACCGGCCTCGGTCTCGCCATCACCAAACAGATCATCGAACAGCACCTCGGCAAGATTTCGATGGAACCACCGTCACCGTCCGCCTGCCTGTAACCCAAGAGGATTATCGCTATGGCGCCTAAGCGTATCATGCTGATTGACAACGAAGAAGGGCTGTGCCGCATGATGGAGGCGGTTCTGCTCGACAACGGCTACACGGTAAAGGCCTTCACCCGATCTTTCGAGGCGGTGGATGCATTCAAGCCGACCGATGTGGATCTGGTCATCAGCGATGTCAAGATGCCGGGGATGGACGGACTGGAAGTTCTGCAGCGCATCAAAGACAAAGACCCCAGCAAACCGGTGATCATGATCACCGCCTTTGCCACCGTCGAGATGTCCATTCAAGCCCTGCGTCGCGGCGCCTACGATATACTGACCAAACCGTTCGAACCCGAAGAGCTTCTCTACCGGGTAAAAAATGCCCTGAAGCAGACCGAGCTGCTCGAAGAAAACCGCGAGCTTCGCAAGGAACTCGTCGGCAAGTTCCAGTTCGACAACATCATCGGGGCCAACGACGGGCTCAAAGCCCTGATGGATACGGTGGAAAAAATCGCCATCCGCGATACGGCAGTGCTGATCACCGGCGAGTCGGGTACCGGCAAGGAACTGATCGCCCAGGCCATTCATTACAACAGCACCCGGCGCGACAAACGCTTTATGGCCATCAACTGCGGCGCACTCCCCGAATCGCTGCTGGAAAGCGAGTTGTTCGGGTATAAAAAAGGGGCCTTTACCGGCGCAACGGAAAACCGCCAGGGACTGCTCGAAGCCGCGGATGGAGGGACGCTTTTCCTGGATGAGGTCGGCAACCTTCCCATGAACGTGCAGAAAACGCTGCTGCGTTTTCTGCAGGAGCAGGAATTCCACCGGATCGGCGACACCCGCCCCACCAAGGTCAATGTGCGGATCCTCTCCGCGACCAACGCCGACTTGCTCGCCGATGTGGATAAAGGCACCTTCCGGGAGGACCTGTTCTATCGGCTCAATGTGGTGAATCTCAGACTTCCGCCGCTCAGAGAGAGACGCGGGGATATTTCTGCCCTGGTGACCCACTTCATCCGGCAGCAGAATGAAAAGTTCGGGACCCAGTTCAAAGGGCTCTCTGCCGAGGCCCTCTCTGCCGCCTGCAGCTTTCCCTGGCCGGGCAATATCCGCCAGTTGCGCAACGTGATCGAGGCTTCCATGGCCGTCGAAACGGGCGAGGTGATTCAGCTGGATACCCTGTCGCAGTT
>QKGY01000411.1 GCA_003250235.1 Desulfuromonadaceae bacterium | reverse complement strand
AGCGGAGTTGAAGAACACCGTCTGCCTGACCCGCGGGAACCAGGCCTATTTGAGCCAGCATATCGGGGACCTGAAAAATGCCGAGGTCTTCGATTCCTTCGGCCGCACGATCGCCCACCTGGAAAATATCCTGGGTGTGAACCCGTCCGTCGTTGCCCACGATCTGCACCCGGACTATTACTCCACGGTTTTTGCCCGCCAGGCAGTGGACAAAAAGCTTGTCGCAGTTCAGCACCATCACGCGCATCTGGCCAGTTGTCTGGCCGAGAACAGGATCGACGAAGAGGTGATCGGCGTGATTTTTGACGGTATCGGTTACGGCGAAGATGGCCATATCTGGGGAGGGGAGTTTCTTATCGGAGATTGCGCTGGATACAGGCGGGCGGGACATTTCGACTACCTGCCCATGCCCGGAGGGGATGCGGCGACCCGGGAACCCCTTCGGATGGCTATCAGCTATCTCGTCAAGGTCTTTGGTGACGCGCTTCCTCCGCTTCCGCTGTTACGGCAGATCCCGGGCCAGGATTTGAAACTCTATCGTCAAATGATTGCCCGAGGTATCAACTCCCCCCTGACATCGAGTTGCGGACGCCTTTTCGATGCGGTGGCCGCCTTGATCGGTTTGCGGGACAAGGTCAGTTACGAAGGGCAGGCCGCCCTCGAGTTGGAAATGTCTCTTGGCGCAACACCGGTGAATGGGGAGTACCCTTATGCTCTGGTTGAAAGGGATGGCCAGCTGATTTTTGAGTATTCGCCCTTGATACGTGCGGTGGTTCAGGATGTGCTGGCGGGTTGTGCCCCGGGTCGGATCAGTGCGTTGTTCCATAACAGCCTGGCCCACATGGTTCTGCAGGTATGCAGAACGCTCCGGGAACAGACAAAGGTGTGTATGGTTGCGCTATCCGGAGGGGTTTTTCAGAATCGTTATCTGACAGAACGATCACTCGATATGCTGCGCGAAGACGGGTTTACGGTATTGACCCATTCCCTGGTGCCGCCCAACGATGGAGGCCTATCGCTCGGGCAGGCCGTTGTTGCCGGGCGGGCGTGTCAGGAAGGTTGACATGACGTTCAGATGCCCAGAACCGTTGCCAGTTTCAGGAGAACCTGATCGATAGGTCTGCGGCCGGAAGCAAGGACCTTGTCCAGGTCGGTAAATTCCAGACGCCCGCAACACAGTCCCACCATTTTTCCCGCCTCGCCCTTCAGCAAGGCTTCCACCGTGCCTGCGCCGAAGCGTGCCCCCAAAAGCCTGTCGAACGTGGAAGGAGAGCCTCCCCTCTGGTAATGCCCCAGCACCATGATCCGCGTTTCAAAACCCACCCTGTCCTTGATCTGTTCGGCGATCTCCTGGGCATGCCCCACGCCTTCGGCCACCATCAGGATAGAATTATCCCGTCCTTCTTCGAAGCGTCGCTTCAGATTGTTACAGATCTCCTCAATGTCGTAATCGGCCTCAGGAATCAACGCATGTTCTGCGCCACAGGCGATAGCGGCCACAACGGCCAGATAGCCGCAGTTACGCCCCATGGTTTCAATCAGGAAAGCCCTGTCGTGGGAAGAGGCTGTGTCTTTAACGCAGTCCACGGCATAAATGATGTTGTTTAGGGCGGTGTCCACACCGAGCGACATATCTGTAAACGGAATGTCGTTGTCGATGGAGGCGGGAATTCCCATCACCTTGATGCCATGGCGAT
This sequence comes from Desulfuromonadaceae bacterium, assembly GCA_003250235.1. GTDB lineage: Bacteria > Desulfobacterota > Desulfuromonadia > Desulfuromonadales > SZUA-540 > SZUA-540. The sequence continues at coordinate 6,117 of QKGY01000411.1, read as the reverse complement.
GAAGGGCCAGTGCTCCCCGTAGTGATCCATCCCCTCCGATCACCGCCAGTCCATCAATGTTCAAGCGCTGCAGTGATTCTACGGCGCGATTCAGTCCCTCTTCCGTATGCATTTCGGGGCAGCGCGCGCTTTGCAGAAAGGTTCCTCCGCGCTGCAGTATCCCGCTCACCGAGCGGGTTGTCAGCGGCTCTGACAACCCTTTGATGAGGCCCGAAAATCCCTTTTGAAAGCCTATTACTTCGGCGCCTGCGGCCAAGGACGCCCGTACCACCGCCCGGATGGTCGCATTCATCCCTGAGCAATCTCCGCCGCTGGTCAAGACCGCAATCCGCTTCATGCTGATTCGCTCCTTCTGAAAATTTTCGATGACCAGATACAGCATTTCAAAATGCTGGTCCTGATGAGTTAACCACTGCCTCTGGAGTTTGTCAAAGAGGATTCCGTAGCGATTGACACCCCATCCGCGACTGTTATCCTTTCAGTATCCAAAGGATTTTCCTTGGATTTTCGGTATCCTGTGCAAACCGGGAAGGAGATTGTGATGATCGATCATGCGCTGCAGATACCCACGATCCTTCCCGTTCACCCCATGCGCGAGCAGGTGGTTTTCCCTCACATGGTCTTTCCCCTGTTCATCCAGTCCGGGGACATGCCCGTCATTGAGAAGGCTTTGGCGGAAGACCGTCTGGTGGTCCTGGCTCCCTGCATTCAGGGGAGTGTTCCTTGCGGCTTCAAGGACTTGAGCCGCATCGCAACCGTATGCAGGATCAATCAGGTTTTTCGGTTCCCGGAAGGGGGGTGCAAAGTCGTTGTGGAAGGGATGCGCCGGGTGCGATTGTTAAGTGCCATTCAACTCCATCCCTGTATTCTTGCCCGCATCGATCTCGTTGTCGAACACAGTTCCACCGGACCCGTTACCGAAGCCCTTGTCCAGAGCGTCAACGTGTTGCTCAAAATTGCCATGGCCGCCGGACGTCCGCTGCCCGGCGATGTGATGAAAATGATCGACCAGATTGGCGAAGCGGGCCAATTGGCGGATCTTGTCACGGTATATCTCAACCTTTCTCTGCGTGAGCAGGATAAACTTCTGAGCATCATCGATCCGCTTGAGCGCCTCAAGGATGTTTATCTCCATCTCACCAACGAAGTGCAGAAGCTTCAGGTACGGGGAGAGATTCAATCCGAAGTGGCCAAACGGCTCGGCAAAACCCAGAAGGAATATCTTCTGCGCGAGCAGATGCGGCAGATCCAGGAGGAGCTGGGGCAGGAAGACCCGAGACAGGGAGAACTGAACGAGCTTCGTAAGCGTATTGAGGATGGAGACATGCCCGAGCAGGTCCGGTCGGTGGCAGACAAGGAGCTGTCGCGCCTGGAGCGGATGAATCCGGCCTCTCCCGAATACAACGTCTCGCGTTCTTACCTGGAATATCTGTGTAGCGTGCCCTGGAACAAGGGCACAGAGGATAATTTGGATATCAACCAGGCGCAGGATGTTCTGGATGAGGACCACTATGACCTGAAGGAGATCAAGGAACGTATCCTTGAATATCTGGCGGTGCGCATGCTTCGGGAGACGACCCGGGGGCCGATTCTCTGTTTTGTCGGCCCTCCAGGCGTAGGAAAGACCTCCCTCGGGCGTTCCATCGCCCGAGCCATGGGGCGGCATTTTTGGGGGGGATGAAAGACGAGGCGGAGATCCGCGGGCACAGGCGGACTTACATTGGTGCTTTGCCGGGCAGGATTATTCAGGAGATCTGCCGCGGCGGAGGAAATAACCCGGTTTTTATGCTCGACGAAGTGGATAAGATCGGCCAGGATTTCCGTGGCGATCCGTCCTCCGCACTCCTTGAGGTGCTGGACCCGGAGCAGAACAACACCTTCACCGACCATTATCTGGATGTGCCTTTCGATCTTTCCCGCGTGATGTTTATCACCACGGCCAATTTGCTCGACCCTATCCCTCATGCGCTCAAAGATCGTATGGAGGTTATTCAGCTCTCCGGGTACAGCGATGAAGAGAAACTGCAGATAGCCTTTAAATATCTGATCCCAAAGCAGATTGTTGAGAATGGACTTGAGAGATATCCACTGGAATTCTCCGAAGCTACTGTTTTGAAAATTATCAAAGACTACACGCGCGAGGCCGGGGTACGGAGTCTGGAACGCAAGATTGCCTCGGTGTGCCGTAAAGCCGCCAAGGAAATCGCCCAGAAGAAAACGCCCCGGGGTGTCATAAAGCCCGACGATGTCGAAAAAATGCTCGGTCCGAGGTCCTATTTCAGCGATGTCGCCGCAGAGGAGGACCGGATTGGTGTGGTGACCGGACTGGCCTGGACGGCATCCGGGGGGGATATCATCTTCATCGAGGTTGCGCGTATGGAAGGGAACAAGGGACTTACCCTGACCGGAAGCCTTGGTGAGGTGATGCAGGAATCTGCCAAGACCGCCTTGTCCTTCATACGGTCCCATGCCGAGGCCTTCGGGGTTGATCCCCAGTTCTTTGATAACAGCGACATCCACCTCCATGTGCCGTCCGGTGCAATTCCCAAGGACGGACCCTCCGCGGGAATCACCATTGCGACGGCCCTGATTTCCCTGCTCAGCGGTCGGCCGGCCCGGCGCGACGTGGCCATGACGGGGGAATTGACTCTGTCCGGGCGCATTCTCCCGATAGGCGGTGTCAAGGAAAAGGTGCTGGCTGCCCGACGGGCAGGGGTGCGAACGGTGCTGTTGCCCGAACGCAACCGGGATAGCTTGCAGGATTTGGAAGAGGATGTCCTGAAAGAGATGAATATCGTTTTTGTGGATTCGTTACAGGAGGTAGTCAGGCGGACGATTTTGCCCGCACCACGGAGTCAGCACGGGCTTTATCGGGACGAAGCTTCGAGCTCCTCCGCTCTTCCCCTGTCCTGATGATTGTGGGGATTCTGCGCTTTCTTGCCTAAAGGGGTCGGATGTCTCTGGAAGACAGGACCCCTTTATGCTACCTTGTGGGTCTGTTTCGATGATCGAGACAGAATTCAACTCTCTGGAAAGATTCTGGAATATGGATTCTGTTCAATAAGGAGTATCCGATGAGTCGCATCACTTTGCAGCGGTTGAGTTTTTGGTTTTTTCTTATAGTCGCGTTTTTCCCCGGGGTTTTGTCGGCGCAGACCCTGGAAGAGAAGGTGCAGGAACATACCTTTGCCAATGGCTTGAAACTGCTCGTGGTCGAGAGGCATGACTCTCCGACGTTTGCCGCCTATATCACGATCGGGGTAGGGGCGACCGATGAGACCAGCGAGAATCGCGGTGTGGCCCACCTGCTCGAACACATGCTCTTCAAAGGAACGAAAACCCTGGGCACAACCGATTATGCGAAGGAAAAGCCTCTCCTGGATGCCATTGAGAAAGCGGCTGTTCAACTGGCTCAGGAAGAGCATCAGGGCAGTCAGGACAATCCGGAGTTGATTACTCGGCTGAAGGCCCACCTGAAATCTCTTCAAGCCGAGCACGAAAAATTTGTCGTCAAGGATGAGTTCAGCCGGATTTATTCGGAGAACGGTGGCGTCGGATATAATGCTTTTACCAGCAAGGATCTGACTACCTACCTGATTTCTCTGCCGGCCAACAAACTCGAACTTTGGGCCTCTATAGAATCGGATCGCATGAAAAATGCGAGAGAATTCTACACAGAGCGCGACGTGGTCATGGAAGAGAGACGTCGCTCCTACGAGAGCAATCCGGACGGACTTCTCTATGAAAACATGCTGGCCACGGCCTTTACCATGCATCCCTATCGCTATCCCATTATCGGCTGGCCATCGGATATCGCCAACCTGACCCTTGAGAAAACCCGTGAGTTTCACGATAAATATTATTCGCCGGTCAATACGGTTATTGCCCTCGTCGGGGACGTGGACACGGCGCAGGCTATTGCCATGGTTGACCGGTATTTCGGAGATATCCCTTCCGGAACACCCGTTACGGCGGTCGAAGCTGTGGAGCCGGAGCAGCGCGGCGAAAAGCGCGTTCATGTCACCTTCGAGGCGGAGCCACAGCTTCAGGTGGCGTTCCACAAGCCGACGCTGCCGGATCGTGACGATTACGTGTTCGATATGATCGATCTGATTCTTTCCCAGGGCCGAACCTCGCGTCTTTATAAATCCCTTGTGGTCGAAAAGCAGTTGGCGACAGCCGTCTCCACCTTTTCGGCTCCAGGGTCACGCTATCCGAATCTCTTCGTGATTTCAGCCGTTCCGCGTTATCCGCATACGCTGGAAGAGGTCGAACAGGCCATTTACGGGGAACTCGGTCGCCTGACGCGTGAGCCCGTTTCCGAGATGGAGCTTGAACGCGCCAGAAACCGGCTTCGTGCTGATCATCTGCGCTATCTCCAGGGCAATGACGGCCTTGCCCGCATGCTCACGTATTACCAGAGTGTGGCCGGCGACTGGAGATACCTGGTGACTTATGACCAGCAGGTGGCTACCGTGACGGCAGAGGAAATCAGGGCGGCGGCCGCAAAATATTTCACTCCGGAAAACCGCACCGTGGCGACGCTCAGCAAGGAGGAACTCTGACATGAAGGTTCTGACACAACGTCTTTGTACCTGTCTTCTCGTTGTCCTGGTGTCGGCCTGTTCCCTGGCCCCCAAAAATCCTGATCCACGGCAACTGACTTATGCGCCTTTGGTTTTCAAGGTCCCCGATGTGGAGACACGCACCCTTGCCAATGGCATTCGGCTTTATCTGAAGGAAGATCATGAACTTCCCCTGGTTGGGGTTACGGCCATGATCGGGGCTGGGAGCATCGGCGATCCGGTGGACAAGACCGGCCTGGGCGGCTTGTTTGCCGCATCCCTTCGTACCGGTGGGGCAGGATCCTACGACCCCGATCAGTTCGATGAATCCCTGGAATATCTGGCTGCGAATCTCGGGGTGTCGACCTCGACCTACGACACCACCCTGGATCTTTCGGTGCCTTCCAAAGACCTCACGAACGCTCTCGATCTTTTGAGCGCTCTCCTTCTCACCCCTCATTTCGACAACAGCCGTTTTGAACTGGCCCGCAAGCAGGCCATTGAAGGCATTCGTCGCCAGGATGACGAACCGGGTGCGCTGGCCCAACGGGCCTTGATGGCCGCCCTTTATCCTGGCCACCCCTTGGGGCGAACGCCTACGGAAGCCAGCGTTATGGCCATCCAGAGAGACGATCTGGTCGATTTTCATCGCCGCTATTTCATGCCCAACAATCTTTGGCTGGCGATATCGGGTGATTTTGATCGTGAAAAATTGGTGAACCAGCTCAACGATCTGTTCTCAAAGTGGCCCGCCGGGAATCTTGTGCCTCAGACGGTCCCGGGGATCCCTCAAGCGAATGTCCCTTCCCTGTGGGGGGCCGCAAAAGACATTCCCCAAACCACCATTCTCATGGGCGAGGTCGGGATCGACAAATCCTCTCCGGATCTGCACGCCGTCAGGGTGATGAACTTCATCCTCGGAGGCGGGGGCTTCAATTCCCGTTTGATGCGCGAAATTCGTTCCAACAGGGGATTGGCCTATTCCGTCTACTCCTATTACCAGGTGGGACGAAGACTCCCCGGGCCGTTTATCGCCGGGTGCGAGACCAAGAGTCAATCGACGCGTGAAGTGGTCGAACTCATGCGTACCCTTATGGAGGGGATAAGGCAGAATCCCGTCAGCGAGGAAGAACTCAATTTGGCCAAGGAAAGCCTGATCAACTCCTTCGTTTTCGGCTTTACCGACAGCCACGACGTCGTCACCCAGACCATGCGACTCGACTTTTACGGCTATCCCGCCGACTATCTTAAAAACTATCGGCAGAGACTTTCCGCTGTCACCGTTGCGGATGTTCAGTCCGCCGCCAAAACCTACCTCCATCCGGACAAACAGGCTGTCATTCTGGTTGGAGACAAAGAAAGCTTATCCAGTGTGGCCGACGTATTGGGAATGCCGATGCAGAAGGTGGATGGCAAGTGATGAAGGGTAAATAACTTAATTTATTGCAAAAGGACCAGACTGTGCTCTAATTATGGCAGAGTTGCTTTTGTTTTTATCTGCACCCTGGAGGTGTCATGACCGTACAAGTCGATATACTTGCCCTTGTCATCG
>QKGY01000207.1 GCA_003250235.1 Desulfuromonadaceae bacterium | reverse complement strand
GGGGCAACTCCCAGCTGCGAAAGCGAAGGGGTTTCCTGCGAAGGAAAACGCCCAGCAGGTAGCCGGCAACCAGCAGGGCAAAAATCAGTCCCAGCGGCCTGATCGATGGGATCGTCAGATGACTCATGGCCGGGATCGCCTGCGACTCGGCGATGAAAACGATGCCGCCCACGGTGAAAATACCCAACCAGAAGGTCAGGACGGTGAAGGCGACCAGTTGGGCGATCTCCTCTGTGGCAAGCCCCCAGGCCGAATACAGCCGGTAGCGGATCGATCCGGCCGTCAACAGAGAGAGTCCGAGGGTGTTGCTGAAGGCGTAGCTGACAAAAGAGGCCAGGGTGACCTTGCCCTCTTTCAACGGATGCCCGACATAGGCAATCGCCAGCCGGTCATACGCCGTCATCACCAGGTAGCTCAGGATCGTCAGCCCCAGGGCGGTCAGAATCCGCAGGGTCGGAATGGCTCGTAGCTGGACGAGGATCTGGTGATAGTTGAACTGGCGCAGGGTGTCGTGCAAAACCCAAAGGGCGGCGCTGAAGAGAACCAGCACCATCAGAGGTAATAGCCGGTGGGCAAAGGATAATCGCCGGAGGGGTGTGGCCATGTTTAACCTTCCGTAAGGAGATCGCCTGCGCAGTGGTTACGGCAGCCGGTGCGACAAGATTGCTTGAAACCTCTTGTGTCCCTGTGTTTCAAGGAGAATTTCGCGGGGTTCGGCAGCGAATGGGAGGGATGCCAAAGACGTCATCACGGGATGGACATCGCCATGGGTTCGTTGGTGGATCGCGTTGCGCTGCCTTCACAGGCCGCCAGAGAAGTTTAACCGACTTTTAACGCCGTACCAGTTATTTAACGAGCCGTACCCGTCATGGAGAGTGTCCCGTGCCCCTCTCTTTCCGAATATCGGCTCTGTCTTTTCTGCAGACGAGGGCCATTTCATCGATGCCTGCAAAGAGGTGATTCTTTATGACATGGTGGCCTTCGCCGTAGGGAATGCGTCTTGATTATTGAGAGATTTCTGGCATGATCTCCAAGGGTTGCCACAAAGGTAAACGACGGGGATAATGGCCCTTCGAATTTTCCCTGTATCCCCGGGAAGGATGGTGGGACGTACCGAATCCGGACCGATTCCTTACGGAGATCTGTCGCAGCGTCCTTGACGGCATGCCGGCGGCACGGACCGACCGACGTTCCCCCGGTTTAATGCCCCTCTGAGGAGTTGAAATCATGATCAGTTATCAGGAAGCCTTGCAGATTGTCCTTGATTCGATTCGTGCGCTCCCTCCCGTGGAGCTCCCTCTCAGTCAGGCGGTCGGGCGGGTTCTTGCGCAGCCGGTGACGGCGCGCTGGGATCTTCCCCCCGCCGACAACTCGGCGATGGACGGCTACGCCCTTAGCAGCGAGGGGAACCTTTCGCGGCTGACCCTTGTGGGCGCCGCCTTCGCCGGTCATCCGTCGGACAGGGTTGTCGGGCCGGGCGAGGCGACGAAAATCACCACCGGCGCTCCGTTGCCGAAAGGCGCCGATGCGGTGGTCCCGCTCGAAGAGACCCGCCTGGAAGGCGAGATGCTCCTTCTCGAGAAACAGGTGCGAAAAGGCCAGCATGTGCGTCCGCGCGGCGAGGAATACCACTCGGGGGAACGCCTTCTCGAGCCCGGTATCTGTCTGAAGGCCGGCGAGATAGGCTTGCTGGCCAGTGCCGGTATCGTCAGGGTCCGGGTCTATCCGAAGCCGCGGGTGGCGATCCTGTCGACGGGGGATGAGCTGGTCGAGCTGGGGGAGATGCCGGGGCCCGGGCAGATCGTCAACTCCAACCTGCATCTGCTGGCCGCCCGTTTGCGGGAGATCGACTGCGATCCGATCCCGATCGGCATCGGGCGCGATACCCCGGAAGCCATCGCCGAAGGACTGCGCTCGGGACTCAAGGCGGATCTGCTGCTGACCACGGGGGGCGTGTCCGTCGGCGAGCGAGACCACGTCCAGGAGAGTCTTCAGGCCCTGGGGTTCGAGAAAAAATTCTGGAAGGTGGCCATCAAACCGGGCAAGCCGATCCTGTTCGGCATGGTGGGGGAGGTCCCCGTATTCGGACTGCCCGGAAATCCGGCGGCTTCGGCGGCGACCTTCGACCTCTTTGCCCATCCGGCGTTGCGTCGGCTGGCTGGGCATCGACAGCCGGGTCCTCCTCAGGTGGCTGTGACGCTGGCGGAACCGGTGCGGGCCGATGCGAAACGGCAGATTTTTATCTGGGGATATCTGGAAATCAGCGAGTCCGAATTCCTGTTCCGGCCCTCCCGCCGCCAGGGGTCGGGACAGAACCGCAGCCTGCAGGGGGCTAATGCTTTGCTCCCGGTCGACGCCGGGGCAGGAGAACTGCCGGCAGGAAGCCGCCTGAAAGCGATTCCACTGTATCTGTCGCCGATGTGAATACCGGCAGGCTCTGGTGTCCTTTGCACCTGTCGATGCAGAGTTTTCTTGCCAGATAGGGGCCAAAGCCTGTAAACTCATCGGGTTTTCAGCGAGCGCATGCAGAAGGTCAGACCGTTTCGTGGTGGGCATTCTATGGCAGACGTCGGTACGAGGAGTAGGGATTTGAGGCGCGAGGCATTGCTTCAGGCATTGAAGGATCCGGACGAAGGGGTGCGTGCCGCGGCGGCTCAGGCGCTGGAGAAGCTCGAGTCGAGCTGGTCGCTCTCCCACGTGGTGTCTCTGCTCGAGCAGGGCAATCGCGGCCAGAAGGTCCAGGCTCTCATCGCTCTGGAGTCTATCGACAGCCCCCGTGCGTTCCCTCTGCTGCTCGAAGCCCTCAAGGACGCCGATGCCGACATTCGCGCCACCGCCGTTCAGGTCCTCGGCAAAAAGGCCCACCCCAAAACCATCGGTTCTCTCCTTCGGCACCTCAAAGATCCGCATCCCGCCGTGCGGGTGCATTGCGCCGAAGCTCTGGGACATTTCTCCGACAGCCGTCTCGTCCCTTATCTGGTCGCGATACTCCAAGACGCGGATGAAGAACTGGTCGTCAGTGCCGTCCGCTCTCTCGGCAGCATCGGCGCCGCCGAGGCCGAAGGTCCGCTGATTGCCCTGCTGAGCCACCCGCACCCTGAAGTCCGGGCCGCGGTGGTTCTGGCTCTGGCCGATCTCAAGCCGGCTCAGGGGTAGTTCCCGCCGTTGTCCCTGCAAACCAAAAAGCCGCCCGTGATTCACGGGCGGCTTTTTTCGTGCGGGGTCCGTATCCCTTAAAGATATTTCTCTCTCAGAGTGGTTTTGCTGACTTTGCCCACGCTCGTCTTGTCGATGGTCTCGACGAAACGGATCTTGAGCAGGACGATGTATTTGGAAAGCATCCCCTTTTCGGCAAAATCGCGGGTATGGGAGAGCATCCGTTACCTCGCCCGGCAGCCCCGGTTTGAGGACGACCAGGGCCAGGGGGCGTTCCCCCCACTTGTCGTCCGGCTGGCCGATGACGGCGACCTCGCTGACGGCGGGATGGTGGGCGATGATGTCCTCGATCTCCAGCGAGGAGATCCACTCGCCGCCCGCTTTGATGACGTCCTTGGTTCGGTCGGTGATCTTCAGGTAGCCCGCCTGGTCCCGGGTAGCCACGTCTCCCGTGTGCAGGTATCCGCCGCGCCACAGATGTTCCGAGTTTTTGGTGTCTTTGAGGTATCCCTGGGTCAGCCAGGGCGCGCGTACCACGATTTCGCCGGCGCTCTGGCTGTCGCTGGCGACTTCCTGCATCGCCTCGTCGACCAGGCGGATGTCCACCAGGGGCATGGGTCTGCCGGTTTTGCAGCGGATTTCCGCCTGCTGTTCCGGCGAAAGTTCGAGCATCTCGGGGGTGAGGTGGGCCAGGGTCAGGATGGGGCAGGTTTCCGACATACCGTAACCGGTGAAAATATCGATACCCTTCTGCATGGCGGCCACACACAGGGCCTTGGGCATCGCCGATCCGCCGATGATGACCTTCCACTGCGACAGATCGACGGTGTCGATCAGAGGGCTCTTGAGCAGCATGTGCAGGATGGTGGGGACGCAGTGGGAAAAGGAGACCTTTTCCCGTCCGATGAGTTCGAGCAGGTGGTCGGGAACGTAGCGCCCCGGGTAGACTTGCTTGACGCCGAGAGCCGTAGCGACATAGGGCAGCCCCCAGGCGTGCACATGGAACATGGGGGTGATGGGCATGTAGACGTCCTGCTGGTGGAACCGTCCCTGGGTGGCGGGTGTGCCCAGGGCGGCCAGAACCCCCAGGGTATGCAGAACCAGTTGCCGGTGACTGAAATAGACCCCTTTGGGCAGTCCCGTGGTCCCGGTGGTGTAGAAGGTCGTGGCCCGGGTGTTTTCATCGAAGTCGGGAAAATCGTAATGCGTCGGACACTGGGCGAGCAGGGTCTCGTACTCCCCGGCGAAGGGGAGCGGGGTTTCGGGGGCCTCCTGGCCGTCGAGGAGCAGGACGTAATTCTTGACGGTGTCGATCCGTCCCTTGATCTGCTCGAGGATCGGCAAAAAGTCGCTGTTGATCAGCAACACGTCGTCTTCGGCGTGATCGATGGTGAACAGAATCTGGTCGGGGGAGAGGCGGATGTTGACCGTGTGCAGGACCGCCCCGATCAT
>QKGY01000221.1 GCA_003250235.1 Desulfuromonadaceae bacterium | reverse complement strand
CCTGCATGTTTTTTTCCAGTTGCTGGCCGTTGAGTTGCGCGATGAAGGTCAGGGCGATCGCCATGGGGACCACGGCAAAGGCGAGAAGGGCCAGGAGGATTTTCCAGCGAAGATTCAGAGAGACAAACATAGGACGACCCCGGGGTTGATAGAGTGGACAACAGTGGCGGAGGATGTCCCCCCTGCCCCCGTCGCGGCCGGATCCTCTGGCTTTAGGTTCCGAACGGTCCAACCTAGCATTTTTACAACGGTTCTGGCAATAGTTATCCGGCTAAGATGCTGAATTGACGCGGTGTTCCGTCTGGTGTCGATACGGCCGGTACCGGATGTCCGGTACCGGCCCGGGACGGGATCGGTCAGGGGGCAATCTGTACCTGAAGGGTAAGGGTGTCTCCATCGGGCAGAAACATCGGAAAACGAAGGTTTCTCGTCGCCTTCGGCGTTGTTTTGCCGGGGGCGATCGTAAGGATCTCGGGAGGGTGAATCTCCAGGGCCAGGCCCAACTGGGTCGCTTTGGCCACGATATTGCCGCAGGCGATGTTGATGAACTCCATGACGGTGTCCTGCAAAACCTCTTGCGGTTCGTTGTCCACGTTGTCTTCCTTGAGAATCGCCTTGGCCAGGGCTTTTTGAACCTTTGTGGAGACGGCCAGTATATAGCGTCCGTTCACCGGCCCCGAAAAATCCATGGCCGCGACCACGTCCCCGGAAGGCCAGTCGTTGCTCTCCAGGCAGCGACCCTGACGCAGAGGAAGATCGGCAATACGGCAAAGCAGCTTGAAGGTCAGATCGACGAAGATTTCCAGCAGGGGGATATGCGGCATGGCCGGAGGAATCGCCACGCCATCCACGACATAGGGCGCCTGATCGGCCTTGAAAGCGTCCAGGTACCTGGGCAGGTCGGCCTCGCGGAGTGCGCCCACGCGGATGAGGGCCTCGCCGATATAGAGATGGCCGTTTTTCTGCCGTGTCAGGATTTGCTGCATCTGCTTGACGTTAATCAACCCAAGCTTCAGGGCCATGTCGCCGAACCGGAGATCTTCCGAGCGCTGGGCATCGTGAATTTTCTCAATCTGCGCTTCGGTGAGAAAACCCATGGTCATTGCGATTTCACCGAATTTCAGATTGGTTGACTCCTGCAGTTGTACGGCCTTGAGGAGGTCGTCCCGGGATATGACACCTATTTCCATCAGGAACTGCCCGAAAAATTTTACCGCCATATATGACTCCTCGTCTTCAAAGGGGGGGGCACTGTTGGGGGCGAATGGCCTCCGGATCAAAGGGTGCGCAGCGTTTTGAGAACACTCTGCTCCTCGAAGGGCTTGGAGATGACGTCCAGTGCCCCCAGTTTCAGGGCTTCCTGGTATTTTTCCCCCACGCCCCCCAGAGACGTCACCATGACCACCTTGTAGCCTTTTCCTGAGGCTACAAGGGTTCGCAGAGCGGTGAGTCCGTCCATGACCGGCATGTTCATGTCCATGCAGATGATTTCGGGGGATTCGGTCTGGCTCATGCGGATGGCCTCCATGCCGTTCTTGGCATGGCCGACCACGTCAAACTCGCCTGAGGCGGTGAGGATTTTCTCCAGTTGACGGGCAACCGAGATGCTGTCATCGACAATCAGAACGCGTTTCATAAAAACTACCTCCGTCTCGACAAAAGAAAGGATCGGAAAAACTGATCCGGAAAAAGGCTGTCAAAAATCCGCACACGTTCCCCACGGTCCCGCCCGGGAAGGAGCGGACATTTCCTCCCCATTGTCGATTTCTTGACGGGAGACATCCGGGGGAATGCGTCATCCCGATCATCCATGCACAGACTGTGCTAATTATCACGATTTGCGGGTGTGCAGAGACTGTTTTTCTTGGCATTTCAATATATGAATATTTTTTAATTTGGAATAGACAATCAATGATCCTGTGCTATATTTTACCTGCCCCGACAAGACCGGAGGGAGGGGGTCGGTTTTGTCAGGGAGTCACATGAGACAGCGCCATTTCCTGTCACGGAGTGGCGCTTTTTCATGCTCCGGTCCCTCCGTCGCAGTTGCAATTTACAGGGGGCGTGATACTTAAAGGGGAGGACACGGGAAAGGCTGTACTCCCATGAACAGACATCTTCGACGGGTGTTCGTCATCTACGCCATTGCCCTGTTACTGGTGATGATCTACGTCCCCTGGTATGGCGAGTCATCGTCCGGCAACGAAGACCTGGCCTGGCTGGATTACCGGTTTATCTGGAACCCCCCCCAAATTGCCGGGTATCGCGTGTGCATTGATTTTGGTCGTATGTTTCTGGAGGTCGCTTCCTTGAGTGTCGTGATGCTGCTAGGCATCGTCTGGCTGTGGGGAGAGGATTGAGGGTTTCCTGGTTCGCAGGCATCCGCCGCTCTGCCGTCATGCTGGAGATGTCGGTCTTCTGGCTGGTGTCTTCCGTAAAATGATCGACGTCCTTCTTCCGATGTTTCTCACCGCTGTCCCGGCCGGTATGCTCGGGATACGACGTGGTCCTGCTGACTTGGAAAGTGAAGGGCGCAGGACAAAAGCGGGTGTGTCGTGCGGTTGTTTCAGCGGGGTTGCCGCCGGCCCTGGTGTTCGGGCGAGTCGATACAGAACCGGTTAACGCGGAGGACGCGGTTTGTGGCGGGCGGCCCTTGCACTGGTGAGCACCCAGCCCAGGAAAACGCCGACGACAATGAGCAGCAGATACATCAGAGCCCGGGACATGGCCAGGGTCCAGAAAAGGAAGCGGATTTCCACTACGGCGGTGTTCTGCAGCATGAAGATGCCACTGAGCAATGTCAGGGCAATTCCGACGAAGAGTTTCAGGTTCACGGTATCCCTCCCGAATGTGACTTGTCGCTTTTTAGTGTATCAGATGAGGGTGCTCCGGCGTGGTGCGAACAAAAAAAGAGAGGCCCACGCACGTGAGCCTCTCTTTTCTCAATCTCAATGTATCCTGTATTATCAGCAGCAGCCGGAGCTGTGTTCAGGCGTGATGGTAAATCCTTCTCCCATGGAATTTTTGACATAATCGATGATCTGTTTGCTGGAGAGGCTGCGGACAGCCGCATCCATCAGGACGTCAAGACCATTGATCGTGGTAACCTGTTCATCGTCTTTCAGCTCATCCAGAGCCAAACCCAGGCTGGGTCCGCCTCAGCCAAAGCCTTGAACAACTACCCTGAGCATTTTGCCAGGGTTTTCCTGGAGGACTTTTTCCAGGACTTCCTTCGCCGAATCGGTGATGTCAACCATCTCTGCTCCTTTGTCGTAGAGTGTTGAAAAGACACTCATGAGTAATACGTCGTTACAAAAATGTCAAATGTGAATTATTTAATTCTTAGCAGGCATTATGACCGTAAGGCATTGTAATGATAAAGCCTCGGCCGCTGCGGTTGTCGATGTAATCGATCACGTGCCCGCCGGCTAACGGTTTGACGGTATCATCCATCAACAGGTTGAGGCCGGCAACATGCGTCGTCTGATCGTTTTCCTTCAGCTCATCCAGAGCCAAACCCAGACTGGGTCC
>QKGY01000343.1 GCA_003250235.1 Desulfuromonadaceae bacterium | reverse complement strand
CTTTCTCGACGAGCTCCCCGAGTTCAAGAAAAACGTCCTCGAAATGCTGCGCCAGCCGCTCGAAGACGGCCAGGTCACCATCGCCCGCGCCGCCCAGACCCTGAGCTATCCGGCCACCTTCATGCTGGTCGCCGCCATGAATCCGTGCACCTGCGGGTTTTACGGCGACGGCCTGCGCGAGTGCACCTGCTCCCCCCTGATGATCCAGCGCTACCGCAGCCGCCTCTCCGGCCCGCTGCTCGACCGCATCGACCTGCACGTCGAGGTGCCGCGCGTTCCGCACCGGGACCTGGCCGACCCGGTTGACGCCGAGCCGTCCACCTCCATCCGCCAGAGGGTTACGACCGCCCGAAAAATCCAGAGGGATCGCCTCGCCCCGTTCGGCCTGCATGCCAACGCGCAGATGCAGGCCCGTCACCTGCGCAAGTTCTGCGCCGTGGACGAGCCGGGGCAGAAGCTGCTCGAAACGGTGACCGACCGGCTCGGCCTCTCGGCCCGCTCCTACGCGCGCATCCTCAAGGTGGCCCGCACCATCGCCGATCTGGCCGGCGAGGCGCAGATCCGCACGCAGCATCTCGCCGAGGCGATCCAGTACCGCGGGCTCGACCGCACGGTGAAGTGATGTTTTTTCAGCGGATATCCGGGCGGTCGCCGCGCGCCCGTTTGCGGTAGAAGGAGAAGAGCGCCAGCAACACCCCGCCCCCCATGAGAAGCCCTCCGGCAAAGGCGAGCTTCGCCCCCGGGTCGTAGCTGACGGTGATCACGCTGTAGAGAAGATTTCTGCCGCCGAAGCGGGTCTGCCCGAAGGAGACGGGGACGGCCACC
The DNA here is from genome assembly GCA_003250235.1 of Desulfuromonadaceae bacterium. Lineage (GTDB taxonomy): Bacteria > Desulfobacterota > Desulfuromonadia > Desulfuromonadales > SZUA-540 > SZUA-540. The sequence goes on along the minus strand of QKGY01000343.1, from coordinate 2,944 downwards.
AGCCCCTTCCAGAGCAGCGGGTGGTTGCTGCGGGTCTCGACCCGGGTGAGCAGCGTGCCGTCGCGGTACAGCGCCAGGGTGTTAGGGATCTCCATGGGGCGCCCGCTCGGGCTCAGCACCGGGTTGATGGCCTCCAGTTTCAGGCTGAGGCCCGGTTGCGGCAGGGCCAGGCTCTGCCCCGGCAGCAGGGGGTTCTTTTCGCTGCGGAAGCCAGCCAGGCTCCCCCACCAGAAGGCGATCAGGATCAGCACGAAACCGAGATGGATGAGGTACTCGCCGCTCTTGCGCCAGCGGGCCCGAAAAGAAAAGCACCAGTCGATAAAGCAGCACAGAGTGTTGATCGCCAGCAGCGTCACGAGCAGGCCGCTCGCCGCAATCCACCCCGTCATGCCGGGGGACTGCGCCAGCCCCTGCCGCAGCCAGGGGCCCAGAGGCATGCCGTCGAGGCCGCCGAAGATCTCCGGGTGAAAGGGGATCAGCAGCGAGCCGCCGACCGCCACCAGGGTCGCGCCCGAGGCCAGAACGATCGTCAGCTTCAGGGAGCAGAGCCATTTCCACACGGTACTGTCGAATATGGGGTTCTTCATGGCGCCTCTCTCCCGTCAGCCCAAGGGGTGGTTGCTGCTCATCAGCAGGCCGATGCCCAGGTAGGTGAACAGCACCACGCCGAAGCCGAGGATCGACAGGATGGCATAGCCGGTCCCCTGCCAGCGGCGGATGAACTTCGCATGGCACATGCCGGCATAAAAAAGCCAGACCAGCGCCGACCAGACCCCCTTGATGTTCCACGAGAAGTAGTGCCCCCAGGCCACGAAGGCCCAGATGCTGCCGAAGATCATGCACAGGGTGAAGAGGCAGAAGCCGAGAAACACCGCCTCTTCGTTCAGGGTGCGCAGCATCGACAGACCGGGGAGCAGCGCCGTCTTCAGGCGGCTTTGCAGCAGGTAGAGAACCCCCATCGAAAAGGCCATGGCGAAAAAGGCGTACCCGGCGAAGGAGAGCGACACGTGCAGGGTGAAGAGCGGCGTGTCGAGCGCCGGTACGAGGGGAGGCAGCTTGGGGCTGAGCCGCAGCACGCTGCCGAAAAGCAGCAGGCTGCACAGCATCACGAACAGCCCGGAGGCATGAATCCGGTAGCGCAGCTCGAAGTAGAGATAGGTCGCCGCCAGGGCCCAGCTGAAGAAGAACTGCGTCCCGAACAGGTTGGTGACCGGCAGATAGCCCCCCTGCCACCAGCGCAGCCCCAGGCAGAGCGTCTGCAGCCCGAAACCGGCCAGCACCAGGGCAAAGGCGCTACGCCAGATACCGCGGCGGCGCACGGTCACATGCACGACATAGAGCACCACCGCCAGCAGGTAGGCGCCGAAAGCGCCGTACAGCAGCGGCCCCTGCACAGCCGTCAGGAATCCTCCGTCCATGGCTTCAAAACCGTTCATCCCGCTCAAGCGCCCTCACCGACGGACTGGTGACGCAGGCTGGTGATGTCGCGCAGCGGCGGCGCGCCGAACTGGCGGCTGTACTCGCGGCTGAACTGCGACGGGCTCTCGTAACCGACCTGAAAGGCGGCCGTGGCCGCATCGAGGCGATCCGACAGCATCAGGCGCCGGGCCTCCTGCAGGCGCAGCTGCTTCTGGTACTGCAGCGGGCTCAGGGCGGTCATCGACCGGAAGTGATGATGAAAGGTCGAGGTGCTCATCCGCGCCCGCTCCGCCAGAGCGTCGATACGCAGCGGTTCGGCAAAGTTCCCCTTCAGCCATTCGATGGCCCGGGCGATCTGCTGGCTCTGGCTCCCCGACGCGGCGATCTGCCGCAGGCGCGCCCCCTGATCGCCGGTCAGCAGCCTGTAAATGATCTCTCTCTGGATGACCGGCGCAAGAATCGGAATATCCTGCTTCGAACCGAGCAAATCAATCAAACGTTGGAATGCATTGATCAGTGGTGTCGTGACTTCGCCCGTGGCCATTCCACGACTCGTCTGTTGCGACCGGGGTGGAGGCAGTTGGCTATCGGCCATCAGTTGAGAAACCTCCCGCATATCGAGGGTCAATCGCAGACTCAGGTAAGGTTTCTCAGGGCTGGCTTCAATCACTTGCACCACGGTGGGAAGATGCACCGAGGTAAGCAAATAATGATTCGGGTCGTACACAAAGGTGTCTTCAGCAAGCGAAACCCGCTTGGCGCCCTGCGTCACCAGGCAGATGCTCGGCTCGTACACCCCGGTAACGGGCTCACTCGGCTCCGTGCGCCGGAATAGAGACAACCCCGGAACGGCGGTTGTGTGCAACTCCCCGTGCTCGGTTAATTTGGCAATCGAACGGCTAAAAGCATCACGGGCAACATCAAGATCGGGGGTGTCATTTTTTTGCATAAGTACCTATTTTATCGTGTTTTTATGTTTATATCATATTAGGCAAACTGTCCATGTATCACAAGGACAATGTGTACTGTCAGACAATCAGGCAACAATTCGACAGGATCATTCTACCGGCTCTCTCTATTGAAACCCGGGACAGGGCACCCATAAGGGCGCGGTCAATGGCGATGAGGAGGCTACGCGGAATATGAACCCCCCCTCGGACAGGCCATCGCCTTTACAGGTTCATCCTGCTCTCTGTGACGGAACAGCTGCGCCACGCCAACCGGCGGTTAGCCACAATTTTCTAGCGCTCACGCACCACATCGTAACAAAATGGCCGATCCGCCCAACGTGTTCATCGCAAGTTGGGATGATTTCCGCCTTAATCAGGTTGTTCCCTAAGAAAAAATGCCGGAAGAATCCCTTACCGGCTTTGAAGCATGACCATCAGCGTGCGGAATTCTGAGAGGCGTTTTTGCCTTAAATGGCTAAATAGGCAATATAGTTATTGACTTAAAAATTATTTCACGATTATAAAAAATTCATCGCCACATTCTCCGTCTTCTCTTCCGGCGGCACAACAATTCA
>QKGY01000282.1 GCA_003250235.1 Desulfuromonadaceae bacterium | reverse complement strand
CCGCACCGAGACCGGGATGTTTTTGTTGTTGGTAATATCGATCCGCCAGCGCCAGGCCTGCGATTTATCGCCGCCGAACAGCCCTTCTTCGGCAGCTTCGCGGGTCGGGGTAACCTTGACCTGGATCTGCGGGTCGTTGCCGAAAGACAGGTCGAGTTTCTTCTCAAGCAGAGAGAACTCCCGTTTGCCGACGAACACCCCGTCGACCAGGATCGCCGCCTGCCCCGACGGCATGGGAAGCAGGTCGTCGAATGCGAGCTTGGCCAGCAGGAAAACCTGGGGCGACTGCAGAGGGCGGGTCAGATAATCGAAGGTTGCCGGCCAGCTCCCCTGGCGGATGTTGAGCCGGTAGTCCTGGCCGGCCACGAGTGTCTGTCGGCCGAGGTCGTAGATATCGAACAAAGCGCCCGTTTTGCGGACCGGGACGGGAGCTTCGGCTTCGGCGACCCTGTCCTCGGCCATCATCTGCGGTGCAGCGGCTTCCCGCATGACGCTCTTGGCCATGGGAACCGGGTAATAGTACGCTTCGCGGATGATCCAGGGGGCGTTCTCGGGCGGGGTCAGGGTGAAGACCGGCTCGGCGGTGGCGAGCAGCAGATGGACATCTTTCCAGTCGGCGGCGGTGCTTTGGCGAACCGTCGCGGTCCAGTCCCATTGGATCTGTTTCTCGCCGGGGCGGGCATCGAGGGTGTAGGCCGGCTGCCAGTCGGCGTTGCGGACCCGGTAAGAATAGCGCAGGGTCTCGGTGCCCTTGGCGCCGCTCAGGGAGACCTGCACGGACCAGGTGCGCTTCTGCCGGCTGGTGGCGTCGGCGAGCTTGCGCTCGAGCTCTTTCAGTTCCTTCTCGATCTCGGTTTTCTCCCTGGTTTTCTGCGAAATCTCTTTATTGAGCTTCTCGGTGCTGGCGAGCATCAGGTCGGCCAGCTTCTGGAACTCCTGCGCGGTCTGGAATTTCTCCCCCAGCGGCGCACTCCACAATGCCAGAGTCCGGATTTTGGCCTGGCGGATATCCTCGACGGCTTGCAGCTTCTCTTTGGTGGCCTCGATCTGCTCCTTCAGCGCCCGGTAATCCCCATCGCTCTGCAGCACCGATTCGAACTGCAGGCCGCGGATGCTCGCCTGGCTGTCCACCGCGGCGATCTTCAGAGAATCGGTATCGGCGACCGCCGGCAGCGCCAAGGTGGCGGCCCCGTCCGTCACCGCGACGCTGCTTTGCTCGGTCACGATGGCGCCGTTGGGAAAAACCAGTACCTCCACGGGTTTGGCCAGAAGCGAACCGGGACAGGCCAGAAGAAGGGTCAGGGTAAAAAGAGTCAAGCGATTCATTGAATCCTCCCGATCATAGGGTCGTAATTAGAAAATGAAAAACCTCAAACTGATAATAATATCCCAGGCTTGGCCCTAGACTAAACCGGGTCTAGGTCCGGGTGCAAGGTCGTCGTCTTTTCCAAACCTCATCCTGCAATATTCTGCGATGATTTCATTTCACGTGTTCACGCTGCAGCAGCTTGCGCCCCGCGTCGGTGAACACCCACCAGGGTCGGGCCTCGCCGCTGTCGAGAAAGTGCCGGGCTGCCATCAGCGTATAGAGCACGCAGGGATCGTGGCGCTCGCCCATGGCGCCGCCCAGCTGCAGATAGACGCTCAGCGGCTCCTGCTCGGCCAGTTGCTGCGGCCGCTCGATGCCGATGGCGCGCAGGTCGGCGGCAATCGATTTGCCGATGTTCGGCAGGTCTTCGAGTTTTACGGCTTGGTCCGGTCGCTTCGCTTTCATCCGCTCACCCCCTTCTGTAGGCCCATTATACCCCCTTTGTGGCCCGGGGACAGGTCCGCCTGTCAGACGTGTGTGAAAATGAAAGTCCCCCTTTTCGTCTCTCTCTGCTACAGTGTGACTTCCGGCGCAGCATCGCCCGGGCCGCATACAATCAACAACACCCTTTTACGCCACAGGGAACCGTATGAACCGCCCTTTTCACCCCGTGCTGGAGCAGGTCTCCCGGCCGGCCGGCAAGACCATCAAGCTCAAGGCCACCCACTCGGCGGTCGCCAACCTGCACCGCGGCCACCCCTGGCTGTATGCGGAGCGCCTGACCGAGGAACCCTCCGGAGGATCCCCCGGCGACCTCGGCGTGGTCTTCGATGCCAAAGGGCGTTTCGTGGCCGTCGGCCTCTACGACCCCTTCTCCCCTATCCGGCTGCGGGCCCTGGTGGCCAGTAAACCCGCGGCGGTCGACCGCGCCTTCTTCGCCGCGCGCCTCGCCGCCGCCCTGGAGCGACGCCGTCCGCTGCTCGGCACCGATACCGACGGATACCGCATGGTGCACGGCGAAAGCGACGGCATGCCGGGAATGGTCATCGACCGCTACGCCGACACCGCCGTAGTCAAGCTCTACACCCACGCCTGGGTGCCGCACCTCCGAGACTGCCTGGAGAGCCTGCTGGCGCTGCAGCCGCTCGCGCGCATCGTGCTGCGTCTCAACCGCGCCCTGCGCCAGAACCCGGCGCCTTTGCAGGGGCTCGAGGACGGCCTGATCCTGTACGGCGAGCCGATCGCCGGGACGCTGACCTGCCTGGAAAACGGCCTGCGGTTCGAGGTGGACCCGATACGGGGACAGAAGACCGGTTTCTTTCTCGACCAGCGCGACAACCGCGCCCGGGTCGGCGCCATGGCCAAAGGCAAACGGGTGCTCAACGCCTTTTCCTACAACGGCGGCTTCTCCCTCTACGCAGCCCGGGGGGGAGCCGTCGAGGTCAGCAGCCTCGACCAGAGTGCTGCGGCCCTCGAATCCTCGGTGCGCAACTTCGCCCTCAACCGGCACCTGCCGAACGTGGCCAGAGCCCGACACCTTACCCTGCAGGGCGACGCCTTCGCCGTCATGGCCGAGCTGGTGAAAAGGGGGGAAATCTTCGACCTGGTGATCATCGATCCGCCGGCCTTCGCCGTGCGCCGCAGCCAGGTACGCGAGGCGCTCAAGGCCTACGGGAAACTGGCGCATCTCGGCGTCAGCCTGCTGGCGCCGGGAGGGGATATCGTGCTCGCCTCCTGCTCCGCCCCCGTCAGCCCGGAAGACTTTCGCCAGACCATGTGCGACGCGGCGGCACGGGCCGGCAGGCCGCTGAAACAAATCCGCGAGACCGGCCACGCCCTCGATCATCCCACCGACTTTGCCGACAGCCGCTATCTCAAGTGCCTTTTCGCCACGGCTTAAAACCGGCCTCTCTTTCACCGATGACGCACGGTTTTTCTTCTATATTGGAAATTCCTTTTTACGACAGGTATTTAGGTGTTGCTATTAGAGAGAGAGCCGTGTTACGGTGGCGACATTTAGAAAGTTTGTGTAAGTTTTAGTTGCTCACCGGTTTGACAAGGTGTCAACCTGGATCAAAAACACAGAACCTTTGGGCGTGTTTTTTGTTTTTTGGGCCGAATGAATTTGCACAACCCAAAAAGTTCCCGTTGCGGAATATGGAGAAAAAAATGGCCGAAGGTACAGTGAAGTGGTTTAACGATGCAAAGGGTTTTGGTTTTATTGAACAGGATAACGGACCTGACGTTTTCGTTCATTTTTCCGCAATCCAGGGCGACGGTTTCAAGTCCCTTGCCGAGGGCGATCGCGTGAGCTTTGATGTTGTTCAAGGCCAGAAAGGCCCCCAGTCGGCCAACGTGCGCAAAGTTTAAGTGACCG
>QKGY01000399.1 GCA_003250235.1 Desulfuromonadaceae bacterium | reverse complement strand
CTCTGAGCGGATTGCAAATGGTCGTCGCCAGCTACTTTCAGGCCATCGGCCGACCCCGGCAATCCATGCTGCTGACCCTTTTTCGTCAGATCCTAGCTCTTCTGCCACTGGTGCTGATCCTCCCCTGGTTTTTCGGCCTCGACGGCATCTGGCTCGCTGCTCCCGCGGCCGACCTGATGGCCGCCATTCTGGCTGCCTGGTACCTGAGGCGAGAACTTCGAGAGCTGAAACGGCAGAAACACCCGGGGGAACGCCTTAAGGCCATGCCCTCAGTCCCGGCCACAGGGTGTCAATGGGAAGAGAAAGCAAACTGCTCGAACTCCCGGGTCAAGTCTGCGTCGGCTTCCCTGTGCTCACTGCCTCAGCCATCCGTGGGTGCTCATCCTGCACCACGTCTGCGCGCTCTCCCCTTCAAATCCGTTCCCTAGTTCGACAAAAAAAGCACCTCCCTATTGGGAAGTGCCTTGTATGATAATGGTCGGGGCGAAAGGATTTACCCACTACGGCTTGAACTTCCTGTCCAAGCCTGCGTCGGCTCCCCTACGCTCGCTGCCGCGGCCATCCCTGGCCGCTCTTCGTCCACTGGACGCGCTCGCTTCGCTTCAAATCCTTTCCCGGCTCAATAATCAAAAAGGCACTTCCCAAAAAGGAAGTGCCTTTTATGATCATGGTCGGGGCGAAAGGATTTGAACCTTCGACCCCCTGCTCCCGAAGCAGGTGCGCTACCAAAAATTCGACGCACAGGAATAGCACGGAATCCACCGAAAAGCAAGCCTGTTTTGGCTTAGAAAGTGACCCGGGCACCAACCTGAAAAAAGTGGCTGTAATATTCGGAATCGAACGTCTGCCCGCTCGCATCGGTGAACTCGGGGCGAGTCGTCCCCTGGAATCGGTAGCCGAAATCGAGGGTCAGCGGATCGCTAATCACCAGTCCCAATCCGACACCGGCCTGAAAGTCTGCAAACACCACGCCTCCGGAGCTGGCCTGATCGAGGCTCACCTCGGCCACGCCGAGCCCCAGCCCGACATAGGGAATCCAGGGGAAACTATCCCGGGATTCTCCGTAGGTGTTGATCATCAGGCTGCGGACCTTGAGATCTCCGTCGGCGGCGAGGACGGCTCCCGAGTAATCGGTTTCTTTCAAGGGGAAGGACCGGGTACTGAAGCTCAGCTCGGTACGGCCGACGCCGACATCGGGATGCTTGGTGCCGAAGTCGTAGCCGAGGGCAAAGCTCATTCCGTCTCCGGAATCGAAGTCCATCTGGAAATTGCCGGCGTTCCCCTTGTTGTCGGAACCCGCAACCAGGGCCAGACCGTACGCCCCCGACACATAGAACCCTTCATCCTGCGCAAAAGCGGGAAAAGCGAAAAATGCTGAGGTAACAACAAGCAGCAAGGCACCTGGCCAAAATTTCATCACGTGGATTCCCCTATGGGATTAGAATCGTCGGAGCTCAAACCCTACCATACCCGCCCGCTCTTGTCTAAGGTTTCTCCCCGGCGCCGGATGTCCGGAAATGCCGCCACAAAGAGATGGCAAGGGTAACGCAGGTCAGGGGGATGGCGAAGTAGACCAGGGCCAAAGTAAGAAGGGAAAGGCGTTCGGCCTCGACGGCGGCCATGACCACGAAGGCGGTATAGGCGATGTAATAAAAGAAGAACAGTCCCCCTTCCCAGCGGGCAATTAGATGGCCGGTGAGAAAAACGGGGAGGCAGGCAAAAGCGACAGCCAGCATCACCGGCAGATCGAAATCGAGGGCGGCGGCAGGCACGGGCACCCCCCCGGGAACGACCAGGGCGGTGAGCCCCAATACGACCAGGATGTTGAAAAGGTTGCTGCCGACCACGTTGCCGACGGCAATATCCCGCTGCCCCCGCAGACTGGCCATCACCGAGGTGGCCAGTTCGGGCAGGGAGGTTCCGATGGCGACGACGGTCAGGCCGATCACCAGGTCGCTGACGCCGAAATGATGCGCGATGATCACCGCGGACTGCACCAGCCAGCGGGAACCCAGGCCAAGCAGCACCAGACCGCCGCCGATCTGCACAAACTGCATGGTGCGCGAGACGTGGGGGATCTCTTCCGCCGATATCGGCGCATCGTCGCCCTGCCGGTTCTCTCGCCGGCTGCGCAAAACGGCCCACACCGTGTAAACGATCGCCCCGACAAAGAGCACCGCCCCTTCCCAGCGGGCGATGCGGCCGTCAAGAGCCATCAGGACCATCAGCACCGATACCCCGATCATGATGGGCACCTCGAGACGCACTACCTGGCGGGACACCATCAGAGGGGCGGCGAGAGCGGACAGCCCGAGAATCAGCAGGATATTGCAGATATTGCTGCCGACCACATTGCCCAGGGCGATGCCGGCTTCCCCTTTGAAGGCCGAAAAAACGCTTACCGCCAGCTCCGGAGAACTGGTCCCGAAAGCCACTACCGTCAGGCCGACGACCAGAGGCGAGATGCCGAGATCGACGGCCAGGGAAGCCGCCCCCCGAACCAGGTATTCGGCTCCGGCCACCAAGAGCGCGAAACCCGCCAAAAGCCATAGACCCGTCATGATGTCCACGTTCATCTCCCTTTCGCAGCCTGCGGGTCAAAAAAAAGACCCTTTATCGGCACGCCTCGGGCGTGCCTGGGATAAAAGGTCCTGCCTGATCCCCGTATCGGGTATCCCGCCCACGGACGGCCGTTTTCGATTTTTACGCCGCAGACGATAGACGCTTCCCCTCCAAAAGTCAATACATCGGCCCCGTGGGCCGGCCTACGGTCTCACCCGGGTAGTACCGTCACGTCCCTTGACGACCCGAACCCGGTCGCCCACCTTGAACGCGTCATCCCCTTTTTCCTGCACGACCAGGAGGGTCTCGCCGTTATCCAGCTTCACCTCGATCTCGAGTCCGGTTTTGCTCGTCACCCCTTTTTCCGCTGCGGAACCGGCCAGAGCACCGACGATCGCTCCGCCGACCGTGGCAATGCCCCGCCCCGCCCCCTCGCCGACGGCCGCACCGAGCACGCCGCCCATGGCGGCACCGCCGACGGTTCCGGCGCCGGTCTGCGTCCCCTCGAGGGTCACTTCGTCGATGCGTTGAATCGTGCCGTAATAGACCGAGAGGCTGGTCTGCGCCTGATCGCGGCTGTAGACCTTGCCCTCCTTGCTCTCCGGAATACAGGCCGCGAGGGCCAGAACACCAGCCGTCAGAAAAATCAGAGTCAATACCTTTGCTATCCCCTTCATACCGACCTCCTTTGGGCCTCGTCCCTGGGGAGAGAAGGCCCTCTGCTCAGCGGGGTGCCGCTGTCATCCTTTATCAACCCGTTGTTTTATTATACCTCTACCGTCGCTTTCGGTGCCATTTTCACAACTATTTATGGACTTCCGTTAACAAAGGCACGGGTTTTGAAACAACAGGGATCAACGGGACGACGTCTCCCGGGCGAGAGATCCCCGGAGCGGGGTCACCGAAACCTGAATTGACGCGGTATACGTCTTCGACGCGCGATTCGGAGCCCTGGGGCGATCCCCGAAAAAAAGCCGGTGGCGGCTGCTCTTTCCGGCACAAATGATGAAATATTAGGCAGCCAACAGGGCAAGGGGGCCTATCCCCCGCCCGGAGGATTCCGTGACCGTTCATGTTGCCGCCATCAACCTCTGCAATCTGCCCCCCTGGGCCATTGCCTCGCATCATTTCAACGCGCACCCGCAGAGGCTTGACATCCAGGGGGTCCGGCATGCCCATCGCCTGCTCTTCACCCAGCTGGAACAGCTGGACACACGGGAGATGCGGGGGCTTCAGTTTCACGACTACATGGACGTCACCTTTCAACTTCATCAGTGGGAGAGCCAGTCGACGGAAAGCGGTCGCAAAAGCCTCAAGAACAGTTATCTGAGATTTCTGCGCGGCTGGATGTTCGATTCCAACTCGGTGGAAGGCGCCGTACTCAAAGGATGGGTGGAAAGCCGCATCGGCCTGCCCCCCACCTTTCACAAGGTTCCTATCGAGGATATGCACGGAGCGGCTTATTTCGAGTACCTGACCGAGCGTATGAAGGGTGCGGCACGCACCAGCGCGATTTTGACCCAGCTCGACATCCTCTACGAATACACCCAGTACGAGCTGGAACGGGAAAAAGGGGGATTGACCCAGTTTACGCTTTACCGAGGCGTCCAGGATTTTTCGGAGCAGCGCATTCTCAAGTCCCTGGGCAAGAACCATCATCTGATCCGCCTGAACAACCTGACCTCTTTCACCACCGATTTCGAGCGGGCCTGGGAATTCGGAACCCGGGTCATGCAGGTCGATGTGCCGACGCCGAAGATTTTCTTCAAGAGCGATCTGCTTCCGAAAGCCCTTCTCAAGGGCGAAGAGGAAGTTCTGGTCATCGGCGGCGAATACGAGGTCAAAATTCTTACCGGCGGGTAGCCAGGGGAGCGTATGACGGAACAGAGTCGCCCTGCCATGGAAGATATCCTGGAGAGGGCCAGGGGGGCTTTTCT
>QKGY01000040.1 GCA_003250235.1 Desulfuromonadaceae bacterium | reverse complement strand
ATGATTTCAGCAATTTCTTCGTCAGTCACCTCCTCGCGAAACAGGGTGGAGCCCTGCGCACCGCCTTCATGAAGGGATTCTTCCCGCCGCAGTTCCTGTTCAAGCTGGGGCAAACGGCCGTGCTTGAGCTCGGCAGCCCTGTTCAGATCGTACTCCCGTTCGGCCACCTCGATCTGCTGACGGACCTTCTCGATCTCCTCGCGCAGGGTCTGAACCTTCTTGATCGCCCCCTTCTCCATATCCCACTGGGCTCTCAGGGTGTCGGCCTGGTGTTTGAACTCGGCCAACTCTTTGCGGAGGGTTTCCAGACGATCGCGGCTGGCGCGGTCTTTTTCTTTCTTGAGAGCCGCTTCTTCGATTTCCAGCTGCATGACCCTGCGGGTGGCCTCATCGAGTTCCGACGGCATGGAATCGATTTCGGTACGGATCATGGCACAGGCCTCGTCCACCAGGTCAATGGCCTTGTCGGGCAGGAAACGGTCGGTGATATAGCGGTTGCTCAGAGTGGCTGCAGCCACCAGGGCATTATCCTGAATACGCACGCCGTGAAACACCTCGAAGCGTTCCTTGAGTCCGCGCAGAATGCTGATGGTGTCTTCTACTGTCGGCTGATCCACCATCACCGGCTGGAAGCGGCGCTCCAGTGCGGCATCCTTTTCGATATATTTGCGATACTCATCGAGCGTGGTCGCCCCCAGGCAATGCAGCTCGCCACGGGCCAGCATGGGTTTGAGCATATTGCCGGCATCCATGGAGCCTTCGGCTTTTCCCGCCCCGACGATCGTGTGCAGCTCATCGATAAAGAGCAGGATGCGCCCCTCGCTCTGGCGGATCTCGTTGAGAACGGCTTTGAGGCGCTCCTCAAACTCGCCACGGTATTTGGCCCCGGCTACCAGCGCCCCCATATCGAGCGCGAAGATCGTCTTGTCCTTGAGCCCTTCCGGCACGTCACCGCGGACGATACGTTGGGCCAGCCCCTCGGCGATGGCGGTCTTGCCCACACCCGGTTCGCCGATCAGAACCGGATTGTTCTTGGTTTTTCGGCTCAGGATGCGGATCACCCGACGTATTTCACTGTCGCGGCCGATTACCGGGTCGAGACGCCCTTTTTCGACCTCTTTCACCAGGTCCCGCCCATATTTTTCCAGGGCTTCGTAGGTCCCTTCCGGTTCCGGGCTGGTCACGCGCTGGTGCCCCCGGACCGCCGTCAGCGCCTGCAGAAGGCGGTCGCGCGACACATGGAACTGCGCCAACAGCTTGCCGGAGACGGTCGATTTTCCTTCCTCGACCATGGCAAGGAGCAGATGCTCGACGCTGATATACTCGTCCTTGAGGTGGCTGGCCTCTTCCTGAGACTTGATCAGCAGTCGGTTGAGCCGCTGGGTGACATAGATCTTGCCAGCCTCAGAGCCTGGACCCGAGACGCTCGGTCGGCGCTCCAGCTCCTGCTTCAGCGCGTCGGCAAGACCCTCGACCGATACGTCCATCTTCTGCAGAAGACGGCCGACCAGCCCCCCTTCCTGCTCAAGCAGAGCCATCAGGAGGTGTTCGACATCCACCTCCTGATGGCCATATTTCATGGCCCGTTCCTGGGCCGACTGAACAGCCTCCTGGGTTTTCTGCGTCATTTTGTTGAGGTCCATACACCAATCCTTCTGCTGAGAAAATACGGAATAACTTTCCCCCGAAAGGTTGTTTCGCTTTCAGAGGTTCAGCGTTCTCGATTACCCAGCGGTTATTTCTATCCGCCGGGGTTTCGCGGCCTCGGCCTTGGGCAGATACAGAGTTAATACGCCGTTTTTCATCTCGGCGGTTGCCTTCTGCGGATCGACCTCATCCGGCAACTGAAACTGTCGGTAATAGGTGACGAGAGTGAATTCCCGATACAGGTCTTCATGCTCGGCACCTGCGACGTCACCCTTCAGGGTAAGAATACCTTTTTCAACGCCGATTTCGAGCTGCTCGCGAGAAACACCGGGCATATCGGCAATCAGCGTCAGTCCGCCCTCGGTCTCCAGAATGTCCACCGCGGGGGTAACATGGTTTTTTAAAGATCGCGTCGGCTCTTTTGCCAGAGCTTTGCTGTTTTCGGAATTATCAAAAAATGCTGTCATTGCCATGATCGTTCTCCTTTGATGGGATGGAATCGATGTCCTTAATTATTTACTCGGTCAATGAATGCTGACCGCGATCTTTTTCGGCTTGGCTTCCTCTTTCTTGGGAAGGGTGACCCGCAAAATCCCGTCGCGGTATTCCGCCGCAACCTTCTCCCCGTCAATCTCGCCCGGCAGTTCAACAGTACGCAGGAAAGAGCCGACGCCGCGTTCCCGGCGATGCCACACTTTGGCTTGTTCGCTGGCGGGAGAATCCTTACGCTCGCCGGACAGCGTCAACGTTCCCTTCTGAAGGGTCATCTCCAGGTCCTTGGCCTCGATACCCGGTACCAGGGCTTCGACATAGTAGTTGTCCGCATCCTGGGTCAGGTTGATACGGGGAAAAGCCCTGGCTCCGAGCCCCGGCAAAAACGCCGGCTCAAACAGGCGGTTTCCGCCAAAGCCTTTGAAGGCATGATCGATTTCCCTGCGCAGATGGTCCATTTCTCTGAAAAGATCCCAATTTGCCATGATGTTTCCTCCCTGTAAGTCGTCGATTTCGCGCCAGGCGGTCTGCCCGGTCTCTTTGCATCAAGAGTTATCAACGACCGTGCCAACGCACTATGCAAGATTTTATCCTTTAATTTCGGCAAATTACATAAACACGACCCAAAACACCCCATCCTTGCGACGTCGCAACGCCTGTCGCTTTCGACGGTTGCGACGTCGCAAGACGTTTCGAACAATGGCGGGGAGAAAAGGCGGGCAGGAGGATCTAGTTTTCCAGATCGTGACGGGAGAGATCGAGCTTGTCGAGATAGCGGTACAGAGTCGCGCGATGCACGCCGAGAAGGCGCGCCGCGGCCGTAATGTTGCCGTCTGCCGCCTTGAAGGCCCGAAGGATTTCCTCGGCGTCGAGCTCGGCCGGACGGGTGGATTTCCGGGCCGTGTGATGCGACAGAGGAGAAAGCTCTTTCCCGGCAGACGGCTCGAGGGGCGCCAGCAACACCTGTTCGGAGGCAAGCGGATAGGGGGGAATCAGGGGGGAAGGTGTTGAACTCTGCCCCTGCCGGTTGCCGGTGGCAAAATGCTGCCGTTCCTGAATCCACTCTCGAAACGCTTTGGCGCCGATGACGTCTCCGGGCGTTTCAATGAATATCCGCTCGATGACGTTGCGCAGCTCGCGAATGTTCCCCGGCCAGAGATAGGATTGAAGCAGTGCTACCGCCTCGGGGGTGAGGCGATGGATCGTGCGGCCATACTTTTTGCTGAAGATTCTGAGAAAATGGGTAATCAGAGGAGGAATGTCCTCAACACGCTCCCGCAGCGGGGGAAGATGAATCCGCAGGACGGACAACCGATGATAGAGGTCGGAGCGGAAACGCCCCTGCCCGACGGCCTGCTCCAGTGGAACATTGGTGGCACAGACAATGCGGACGTTGACCGACTTTCCTTCTTCGGCCCC
>QKGY01000096.1 GCA_003250235.1 Desulfuromonadaceae bacterium | reverse complement strand
GGGGGTGACAGGGGTCGGACTCAACCTGCAGACCGTCTCCGACTTGCTGGCCTCCTACCAGAAACGCTACGACCGCAATATTTACCTTGTGGATCGCAACGGCCTGGTGAAGGTTCACAAAGACAACAGCCGGGTGGACCGGGACAACATCTTCAAGCAGGAGGGGATCTCCGCCATTGCCGGGGAGGTTCTCAAGGTGGGAAAAGAGAGTGGTTTCTTCGATTATACGGAAGGGGGAAGGCACATCCTGCTGACAGCGCGGTTCATCCCCGAGTTCAACTGGTACCTGCTGGTCGAGCAGGACGAAAGCGAAGCTCTCAAGGGGATCACCAGCAACTTCATCCGTAACCTGCTGTTTGGTGCCGTGGTTATCCTGATCATCGTCGCGATCAATATCCTGACTGTAAACCGGTTCCAGGGGGAGCTGGAACGCCTAGCCACCACCGACAAGCTCACCGGCGCCAGCAATCGTCGTGAGTTCGACCGCGGCTTCGAGCAGGCCCTCTATCTCCACCGTCGGCAGCAGGGTCCCTTCGCCGTCGTGCTGTTCGATATCGATTCGTTCAAGAGGGTCAATGACGAGCTGGGGCATCTGGTCGGCGACCGCATCCTCAAAGAGGTGGTAGCCCTTACAACCTCCTGCATCCGAAAGAACGACATGCTGGTGCGCTGGGGGGGGGATGAGTTCATCGTCCTTACCCAGAGCGATCTGGACCATGCCCTGGGAATTGCGCAACGGATCAGCGAGGTTGTGCAGCAGACCGATCTTCTGGCGCAGGAAGCTCAGGGTAGCGCCGGGCGTTTCATTCATCTCAGCTTTGGGGTGGCTCAGTTCTCAGGCGATGAGACCATGGACAGCCTGGTCATGCGTGCCGATGCCGCTCTCTATCTTGCCAAGGCCCGCGGTCGCAACCGCATCGTCTCCGAGCGCGAACTGGGGATGGAACCAACAGCCTGAACCGTCCTTCCGGTTTTATTCCTCGTCTCCCACCGGGGCTTTGATCAGTCGGTTCTTGATATGATGGGTCATGCCCCACACGCCCCCCAGCACGAAGGGGATCAGCACCGCCAGAACCACCTTCTTCTCCAGGTGCCAGGCTTCCAGTGGCAAGCCGCTCAGCACATAGCTGAGCAGTCCCACCATGTAGTAGCTGATGGCCGCGACCGACAGTCCCTCGACCGTTTCCTGCAGGCGGAACTGCAGGCTGCTGCGGCGGTTCATGGCGCTGAGCAGTCCCTTGTTCTGCTCCTGCAGCGTCAGGTTGACGCGGGTCCTCAGCATGTCGCTGGCCCGTTCGATGCGCCGGGAAAGATCCTCCATCCAGTTCTGCACCGATTCGCAGGTGCGCAGCCCCGGCGTGAGGCGGCGGGTCATGAATTCGCTGACCGTCATGTGCCCTTCCACTTTGGTTTCCTGAATGTTCTTCAGCCGCATCAACACCAGGTCGTGATAGGCCTTTGTGGCGGAGAATCGGTAATTGGTCTCGGTCCGGTAGGTTTCCAGCCGGGTGGAAAGCAGCGAGAGGCTTTGCAGCAGATCGCGTTCCTCCTCGCTGGTTTCGATGACCGGAACGCGGGCAAGCAGGTCGGCCAGTTGGCGGTCCATGTCGTGCAGCTGCGGGGAGAGTCTCTTGGCCATCGGCAGCGAGAGCTGGGCCAGAAGGCGGTAGGTTTCCATCTCAATCACCCGCTGCACCAGCCGTCCGGTCTGGTAGTCGGATGCCCCGCGGTTCTGGATGAGAAACCTCCCGAACCCGTCGCTGTGCAGCTTGAAGGCGGTGCACAGAAACGCTTTACCCTCGCGGGGCTCGCTGAGGATCAGCTTCTGCCCTTCGAAATAGCGCGCCAGGTCGTCGGGCTCCAGAGGGAGCTGTCCGCCGTCGACTACGATGTGGAAGGCCGAGACCGCCTCACCGGGAAGCTGCGACTGCCAGTCTTCGGGAAGCAGGCCGATCACCGGATTGCGGAACGGTTCAGGGCCTGCAGCGGCAGAGCGTTGAAAGGTCAGGGAGTAGAACTCCATGTGCCGTTCCCAGCGTACGCTGAATTCGCCGAAATCCTGATGAAAAGAGACGGTTTCCGGTCCCGGCTGGTTGACGCTGTAGCGTCGGCACAACGCATTCATCAGGGAGCAGGCCGTGCTCATCTGCTCGGGTGTCGCCGTAAATGCGAGATGGGTGATCAGCTGCGGCGTGGAGACGACCTGAAAAGGCCGGGCATGCAGTTCTTCGTACAAAGCCTCCCTCAGGGGGTGAACGGCAAAGGGAATGGCGGAGGAGTTGGGCATGGGGTAAATCCTTCCTGGAAGTGAGAATACACGAAGATACCTCTGCCAGCGTCACAGTGCAAGCCGGTATGTGGATTTTATGACTAAAAAAGTCATTTAGTCGAAAAGAGGGGGGAGCATCCTCCCTTGCGGAAGTGTTCCTGTGCTAGACTGGAGGGGAATCCTGTCCACCCTGCCTTCATGGAGGTTGCCGTGAAACGATGGAATCGCTTGATCGTCCTGGGGATGCTGACCCTGGTCGCTGGTTGTGCCGGCCCATTGCGCAGTATCGGTCCCGATCCGCAGCTGGCGCGCTATGAAACTCTGTCCCTCACGCCAGTGACATTTTCCACCCATCAGGCGCTCAGCAACGAGCGCGAGAATATCGCCAAGGTTCTGCAGGCCGAGCTGGCTGATGCATTGCGCCGGCGTGGCTATGCGGTCGTCGCGGACAGCGATGCAGCCGCCGGTGCCCGCCTGGCCATCGACATCACCAGCCTCTGGGATGACCGGCTCTATGGCCGCGAAGGAAACCTGATGGAGCGGTTGTATCCCGAGGTGGAGATCTACGCCGAAGTGACCCTGACCGACAGGGCGGATGGTGCCGTTGTGCTGCACCGCGAGGTGCGGGGTGTCGGGCCCATCGAACCATTCTGGTCCCCGGCCCCCGAGGCCGTCTATACGGCCCCGCAGAGGGATCTGGCTCAGCGGATCGCTCAGCTGTTTCCATCCCGCTGACCGCTCTCACAGGGGCAAGGGTCAGCGTTTACGACCGGGCTTTTTGTGCGGGGCGGGTTCCGTCGTGGCGCGGGGATCCCGGGCCGGGTTGGGGCGGGGTTCGGAGACCGAGATCTGCCGGTTGATCAGCAGCGCCTCGTCGAGAGTGACGACGGCGTCTTTGGCCTCCGCCGGGGACGACATGGTGACAAAACAGCTGCCGCGGAACTGGCCGGTCTTTGGGTCGGTCAGCATGCGGATGTATTTCACCGTGCCGCATACGGAAAACATCTTGCGGATGTCTTCTTCCGTTGCTTCGAAAGAGATGTTTTTGACAAAGACGTCTTTTGCGCTCATGGGCCGTTCCCTTTCCTCAACGGATGCTTATACAGGATACAGCAGATTCGGTACCCAGCAAAATTCCGCGGGGCTTTTTTGAAATATTCATGCAAGCAGATCGGTATTAGATCTTCCGCACGTTGGCCGATTGGGGGCCTTTGGCACCCTGGGTGACGTCAAAAGTGACGCGGTCGCCCTCGGCGAGGGACTTGAAACCGTCAGACTGAATAGCTGAGAAGTGAACGAATACGTCGGGTCCATTGTCCTGTGCGATGAAGCCGAATCCCTTAGCGTCGTTGAACCATTTTACAGTACCTTGTGCCATTTACTTTTTCTCCGTGTTCCCCGTAGGGACGTTTTGTTTGTGCAAGCCCCGTTTCCGCTGAAAAAAAACAGACCCAAGAAGGTCCGTGCTTTTCATCCCTGATCGACGCCATGTCACTGATCGGTCAGCAGAAAAAAACAAAACTTGCTTGTTCCTGCGAACCGTAGCACGGGTGCGTTTTAAAAAGCAAGCTAATTTTTAACGCTTTTTCCATGCGTAGGGAATAGCCATAAAATAGTGTTTGACAGAGAAG
>QKGY01000160.1 GCA_003250235.1 Desulfuromonadaceae bacterium | reverse complement strand
CGGTTGGCGTGGTCGGAAGGCCTGTCGGTCTGAAGAAAGAAGGGTGTCACAGTTCCTCGAAAATCTCGTCTTCCTCCTCGGGTTCGTCGTCGTCGAAATCGTCGTCGAGGAACTTCTCGAGAAAGCGCTGGTTGTCGCGGATGCGCCGGTCCACCTCGCGCTGCAGCTCGGCCAGCTCCGGGTAGCGTTCCTCCCGGGTGTCGTCTTGCGCTGCGGCAGTCTCTCCGGTGTCCGGGATCGCCTCCTTGTCCCTGTCAGTCACGTCTATTCTCCAGTGTTTTCGTGTAGGTTTCCAGATATTTTTCCGCGGAGCGGGTCCATGAGAGATCCTGCTCCATGCCGCGCTTGACGAGGCGCAGCCAGGTGCGGCGGTCCTGATAGGCGTCCAGGGCCCGGTCCAGGGCGGCTAGCAACGCGTCCGAGCTCGGTTCGTTGAACACGAAACCGTTGGCCCTCAGGGGGGCGTCGGCGGGGTCGTGGACGGTGTCGGCCAGCCCACCGGTGCGGCGTACCAGCGGGAGGCTGCCATAGCGCAGGGCGATCAGCTGCCCCAGTCCGCAGGGCTCGTACAGGCTGGGCATGAGGAAGAGATCGCTGCCGGCGTAGATGCGGCGGGCCAGGGCATCGTTGAAGCCGAGGGTGATGGCGACCTTACCCGGATAGCCATCCTTGAGGCGCTCGAAACGCTCCGTGTGGGTTTTCTCGCCGCTGCCGAGCAGGACGAACTGGAGATTGCGCGCCATCAGGCCGTCCCAGGCCTGGTGCACGAGCTCCAGCCCCTTCTGGGTGTCGAGGCGCGTGACCATGGCGACCAGCGGGGTGGACGGTTCGACGGCGAGGCCCAAGGCCTTCTGCAGCGCTTTCTTGTTGGCGTTCTTGCCCCGCAGGCTGGTGGCGCTGTAGGGGGTGACGAGAGCCGTATCGAGCTGGGGATCCCAGAGCTTGGGGTCGAGCCCGTTGAGAATGCCGTCGAGAGCGTCCTGGCGGTCGCGCAGGATGCCGTCGAAGCCGATGCCCATCTCCGGGGTGAGGATTTCGTCCCGGTAGGTTGGCGAGACGGTACTGATCCGGTCGGCGAAGACCACTCCTCCCTTGAGAAAGGAGATCTGCCCCCAGTATTCCAGGGCATCGACGGTGTAGAGAGCCGGATCCAGGCCCAGCTGACCCAGGGTGGGGGGAGGGAACAGCCCCTGGTAGCCGAGGTTGTGGATGGTCAATAGGGTTCCCATGGAGGCATAGAACGGATCTCCGGCCAGTTCGGTGCGCAGAAGCACCGGGATAAGGGCGCTCTGCCAATCGTTGAGGTGGAGGATGTCGGGGCGAAAGTCCAGCCGCCGCAACAGGGCAAGGACCGCTCGGCAGAAAAACCCGAACCGTTCGGCGTTGTCGGGATAGTCGCCTTCCGGCGTCCCGTACAGCCCGTCGCGGGCAAAAAAATCGGCATTTTCGATGAAATAGACCGGGACGCCGTCGAGGCTGTCCTGCCGCAACTGGGCCTTGCGGATTGTGCCGCCGAGGGAGACCTCGACGCTCTTGCGGCTTTTGCGCAAGGCGAAGCCGCCTTTTCGGACGGTGTCGTAACAGGGCAGGATGACCCGCACGTCATGCCCGAGCCGTTTAAGCGCCTGGGGCAGGGAGCCGGCCACATCGGCCAGCCCGCCCGTTTTGGCAAAAGGGGTGACTTCGGAAGAGACCAGCAGAATTTTCATGAACGACACCTTCCTCCCGGATGCCGGGTCCGAAAGGCCTTTTTAAACGATCTGGAGAAATTTATCAAGTTGCCACCCCGCCAGGTCAGCCTGGCGGCGAAGTTTGTCGCGTGCCTGAAACCGTGCGGTGACGAAGCCGGCCAGCCGCTCCGTCTCCACGGCGGCATTCAGGCACGCCGCTGCAAACAGCCCGTCTGTGAGGGACACGAAGCGCTCCTTGTTGAACCAGCGGACCCCTTCGTGTTCGTGGACCCCCAGATAGCGGGCCACGTCCGCATCGTCGAGCAGGGCGCCAACGTCAGCGGGGTCGTCCCCGCCCCAGAAATCCTGGTGGCGCACCAGCAGGGAGATCAGTTCGTCCGGCCGGTCGGGAGCCCCGGGGGCGTGAAGGGTGCCGAGGGGCAGGCCCAGGAGGAATCGCCTGATGCAGGTCGCCGATTTTTCCGAACTGTCCCCCTCCCGGTCGAGCACGCTCAGCCGGTGCAGGGCCAGGTAGGGAAGAAGCACGCCGAACAGCCACCCCTGCGCGTCGTTGTCTGAATCCTCGGCTCCCAGCAAGCCGTGAAGCGCCTTCAGGGCGTCCTGGTCGTCTTTTCGGCGGCTCTTCAGCGTCGCCAGTTCCGCCAGACCCTGCAGATCCTCGCGAAGATGCTCCGCTATCAGGGTGAGCGGGGCGTTCCACCCGGTTTTTTCGGCCATGTGGCCGTAGAAGGGGACGAAACGTTCGGCCAGGGTAAAGGCGACCTTGTTCTGGTCCGTCTTCTTTTTTCCGCCCAGCAGGTGTTCGACCAGAGGCGAGGCGCCGTCGGGATCGAGCGCCTGGGTCAGGGCCCGGTGCAGGTCGGCGAAGCAGATCTTGCCCATCTCCAGGTCGAGATTGGCGACCGGGCGTCCGTCGAGTTGGCGGTGCAGGGCGTCCCAGCATCCGTCCTCGTCCGTCAGTTCCCGGAAGTCGAGGAAGACGTGATAGTGGTAGCCGCGCAGTTGCAGGTAGAGCCCCTGGCGGATCAGGTCGTCGCTGCGCTGCAGGTGCTCCAGGTCGCTGCCGTGGTCGCGAAAGCGCACGAACCGCTTCTCCCCGCCGCCGATGCCGAGAGCCTGGGCCAGGGTGACGCGATGAGCCCCCTCTCCGTCGGGAACCGCCTTGGCCGCTGCGTGCTGCAGCCAGCCGCCGGTGTCGGCAAGCCGGTTATGATAGACCACCAGCGCCCGGTCGGAGCCGCAGCGGTTGCTGTAAGCCAGCACGTCCTCGTTGACATGCCCGCCGCTGAAAAAGTCGAACAGCTCGAAGTCCCGCGCCTCGCTGAACAGAGTGCGTTTCTTGAGCAGCGGGAAGATCTGCGCCTCGTGATGGCGGATGAACCCCTCGTCGGGGGTTTCGTCCCAGTAAGCGCGTCGGTACTCCATGCCGTATTTCTCCCGCAGTCCCTCGACCTGCCCGTGACCGAACATGGGCAGGCCGGGCATGGTGGCCAGTACCACCGCCACGCCGAAATACTTGTCGCTCTTGCCGAACTGCTCCACGGCTGTCGCCTCGTCGGGATTGTTCATGAAGTTGACGAAGCGCTTCAAGATCTCCGGGTTGAACTCCAGCACGTTCTTGACCACGCTGCGGTACTTGCCGTTGTCCTCCATCTTCAGCATGTTCATGAAGGCGCTGTTGTAGACCCGGTGCATACCGAGGGTGCGCACGAAGTAGCCTTCCATCAGCCAGAAGGCTTCGGCGATCAGCAGCGTGTCGGGGACCTCGGCGGCCACCCGGTCGACCACCTCGCGCCAGAACTCCTGGGGAAAGAGCCGGTCGAAATCCTCCCGGCTCAGGGAATGCTCGGCGCGGCTTGGGACACCGGC
>QKGY01000102.1 GCA_003250235.1 Desulfuromonadaceae bacterium | reverse complement strand
CTTCGAGGACGTCGTGAATAAGGGTCCCCTTGGAAGACGCATCGACGCCAGGGACTGCGGGAGCGTAGGATTTAACCCCCAGCCGATGCCGTGCGAATGCCCGAAATGGGCAGAGAGCCTGATCTTTGAGGAGACTGGTTCCCCCTCGAGAGATCATTCCGTCCTCGAGCGAGGGACCTGTCGCGTTCTGTAAATTCTGAAGTTGTGGCATGGTCTTGCGAAACTGAGTGACCGGGTCAAGTCCGTCGCGTGGATCGCAGGCCGTTATTGGCATCCCTTTAAGAAGCGGGCTGGGGCGCAAAGGGCAGTCTCCATCCCAGAGCGGATAACTCAAGACGATCTGAGGAGCCGCTGCAAAGAGCCGGTCACGTACCCGCTCAGCAAACACCAATTCTCGTTCGGCGCTTGCATGAGGCATATTAAGTTCACGCTGCAGGGTTACCGGAAGAAACGGATTGGGACGTGGCGGAGCCGGCAGAGATTCTTCACCGAGCCCCATAACCCAAAGGTGGTTGAAGTCCATTCCGGCAGATTCCAGTACGCCCATAATTTGCACGGGAGACTCGGAACCTTCAGGTTGGAAGAGCGTCTCCGAGACAATCTTTCGCAGAATGGCAAGAGCGTGGGGAAAATCCACGGGAGGGCTGAAGGCATCCAGTGCCGCCAACTGGGGAAGCACTTTCTCTCGCCAGGCTTTGTAGACCTGGTACTCCCGGCTGTCCAGCTCCCTTTCTCCTGGCCACCCGACGCTCTTCAGAAGCTCGGAAAACGCATTGGCCCAGTCGCCAGGAAGATGCTTCCCCTGCCTCCCCTTCCACGATTGCAGCGTCAACCAGACATCGGCCATTAAGGCACAGGGGTCGGGATTGCCCCTCCTGCAAAGCCCTTCCAGGCGGTTCAACGAGAAGGACGGGGCTCGGCGGCTGCAGAGAAATTGTTCAAAGAGCCCCCTCGGATAAGCCTCCTTTTGACTCCCCATCAGATACGGGGTTCTCAGCAGAAAGCTGATATCCTCCATAGCAATCGGGGTACGGAGTTCAAGAATTTTCAGGGCAGCAAATACAAGACCTTCTTCCTGCATCTTCGATCCCAAAGACAGGTTAAACCCCGTTTCCTCCCTGTCAGGACACATAAGCGATTCAGGGTCAATTTCAGCGCGGAACTCCCGCTCGATCAACCGCCGATAACGCTCGACATCAGGAACAACAACCCCGATCCCCCCTTCGCCGGCAGCCAGAAGATCGCGGGCCCATCGAGCCGCCGCGCGGACTTCCTGCCGGATGTCCAAAGCGAATCGCACATCAAGAGCAGCGTCAACCCCTCTTTTCGCTACGCAATGAACCGGCACCTGGAAAAACTCGGAGATATGAGTGAAGAGGGCCAGAAGTTGTGGAGAGATATCGTCGAAACCGACAAGAAGTATGTGATTGTCGGCAGATACGAGTCCCTGTTGGGCTTTGCGGGCCAGATGTCCGGGTAATGCCGCCCTGTCCATCCACATTCCGGCCTGGCACCATTCCACATACGCTGTACGCCAACGCTGAAATGCTTCCTGATCCGCCGTTAAAGCTTCCCCGCCATCATCGAGTTGGTAATCAGCGAGCAGTTGATGCGCTTCGATGGCCAATTTGGCCGTTGCGGAGATCTGCAGAAGCCCCGTTTGAAATCTCTCGCAGTCCTCTTCGACAAGGGTTTCCCATTGATGCCTTGCGGAAAATCGCTCCAGGAAATTCCATCCGTCTGCGTTAGCTGAAAACTCTCGACGTAGCCAGTTCTCCAAGCTCAGGATGCTCGGAGGCTGCCATACGGCTTTTTCCGCAAGGATCATCCGCTGGTCAAACAGTTGCCGCAGATGTCTTTCAAGACGCATGTTCACGGTGAGCAGAATCGCTCCGCGTTCAGCTTCCAGAAGCAGCTCTTCGGTTGTCATGGGGATGGATTTCATGAACGTTGTTCTTTGCGATCCCTTACGATGAAACGGTACCAGGCAAATCCCGCGATGGCACAGCAGAGGCTGCCGAGGCCATCGGCAACCATATCATTGATTTCAAAGCTGCGTGTTCGCGTCATATATTTTTGCAGATACTCAAGAATAATCCCGTAGGACAAAGAAAGGAGAAACGCGAGTATCCAGGTAGCCGCCATGGAGCGCACGAAAACGGCCAGGGCTCCTCCTGCGAGGAGGGTCAATACACCGTACGCCAGAGTATGTTGCGCTTTGTCCCAGGCGAGAAATGACCATTGAGGAACGGGAGGATGAGCATCCAGAGATCCCCAGAGGATGATCCCCGCAAAAAGGAAAAAAACAGCAATACGAGCTATGCGATGAAAAGGTTTCATTCCTGCAGTCCCGAAAACCGTAAAGAAGTGCTCTACAAAATACACCGAACCGTCCGGAAACGAAAGGTCAAAGACCTGAGTACAGAAGGATTGCCATTCTCTGGCAAAATAGGATATAAACAGGCGGTCCCGATATCCCTTTATCCCTCCGGAGGTCCGGTTGAAAGTTTCCATTGTGCGTCGATTGTGGGTTCTGTTCTCGTGTTATGTCGTAGGGTTCTATGCATCCGTACTGAACCGTTTTGAATCGGTGGGATGGGAGAATATTCCCTCATCAGGCGGGGTACTGCTCGCTTCCAATCATATCTCCGGATACGAAACGGTATTCCTTCCCTGGGCCGTTATACGCCACCTTCCCCTGCAGATGGTCTGGGCGCCGGCCAAGGAGGAACTGTTTACCAATCCGTTTCTCGGAGGACTGTTTCGCTCATGGGGAGCGTTCCCCGTACGGAGGGGGCGGGACATCAAGGCAGGGGACAATATCGCTCACCTTCTGGAAACGGAAAAAGTGATGCTTTTTCCGGAAGGTACGCGTCACAAGGATGGAAAGCTGGGAAAAGGTAACCGCGGGGTCGGCAAGCTGATCTATGACAGCCGACCGGTAGTAATCCCGGTGACCCTTTCAGGGCTGAACACCTGGAAATTCCCGGGCTTCGGTCAGAAGGCCAAAGTGGTTTTCGGTTCCCCCATCGACGTCTCCGATCTGCTGAGCCAGGAGAACAACAAGGAAACCCATATCCTCATTGTCGACAGGGTCATGGACGCCATTGGCAGCCAGTTGCCACAATGACAAATCGCGGACTTTGATTTTCAGGCGACCTCTCTCAGACGGTTCCTGAGCGGCGTGGCATCCCTGAGGGAGCGAAGAAATCCGACCAGCCTGTCCATCTCACCGTTATCTCCGGTCTGCAAGGGAAACGCACCTGCCAGCCGTTTCGGGTATTTTTCCCTAAGAGCCTGAATCACCGCTTCATGACCAGGCATGACAGCAAAAGCCGTACGGCCGATACCGAGATAATTCAATAAAGTCACGATCTGCTCAGCTGTCCAATCCGCGTCTCCCTCCAGGGGTGCCCGTGATGACCCGCCCACCCCTGGGACAATGACGCGGAAACCGGCATCTGACAAACCTTCCAAGTTGCCCATTTGGGCAAGAGATTTTTGCAGGACCACAACAGCTCTCCCGCTTCCCATCTCTTCGTAAATCATGTTTGTGTCCTTGATGGTTGCTTGCATCGAATGC
>QKGY01000062.1 GCA_003250235.1 Desulfuromonadaceae bacterium | reverse complement strand
AAAACGCTGCATCCGACAGAGGCGACGCCGATTGTCTTGTTCTGGACCCCGAAATGATCCATCGCCTCGGCAACAAGGCGGTGGATGGTGCCATGATGACACCCCGGGCAGAAATGGGTCTGCACGTCCTTAAGGGAAATGGGGCGGTCAAAAACCTTCTTCATGGAGGTGGTCATCCTCACTCCTCGTAATGGTTGCGGATCTGTCCCAAAAGCTCTTCCGGGGTCGGCAGAGAACCGGCTCCCGGGGGACGGCCGTAGAAAACGACATCGGCGTCGCGGGATACGCTGAGACGCACGTCCTCGACCATCTGTCCGGTGTTGAGCTCGATGCACAGAACTTTTTTAGTCTTTTGGGTCACCGTCTTAAAGGCATTCTCCGGAAACGGGAACAGGGTGATCGGCCTGAGCAGACCAACCTTGAGTCCCTCCTCGCGGGCCATCCGGACGGCAGTCTTGGCAATGCGGGCCGCCGAACCGAATGCCGTCACGACCAGTCGGGCATCGTCCAGCATAAACGCTTCATGGCGAACCTCTTTTTCCTTGAGGATTTCATACCGCTTATGCAACCGCCAGTTATGCGCCTCCAGTTCTCCATCACCGAGGTAGAGGGATTTGACGATGTTCTGCGACGTGCGCTCCCCTTTGCCGGAAACAGCCCAGTCCTTGGCCGGCAGATGAGCGCCTTCGTAACGGTGAGGAACGAGGGCCTCTTTCATTTGGCCGACAACGGAATCCCCCAGCAGCATGGCGGGGATACGGTATCGGTCCGACAAATCGAACGCCAGCATGGTAAGATCGTACATTTCCTGAACGGAAGCCGGCGCCAGCACGATGATATGATAGCCACCGTGACCGCCGCCTTTAACCGCCTGGAAATAGTCGGCCTGGGAAGCATCGATACCCCCGAGCCCGGGCCCCGAGCGACAGATGTTGACGATGAGACCCGGAAGCTCGCTGCCGGCCATATAGGAGATGCCCTCCTGCTTCAGAGAAATCCCGGGGCTCGATGACGACGTCATCGCCCGGGCGCCGCTCGCGCTGGCACCCAGCAGCATATTGATGGAGGCAACCTCGCTTTCGGCCTGAATGAATTCACCGCCGAGCCGAGGCAGTTCACGCGACATGTATTCGGGGATGTCGCTCTGCGGGGTGATGGGATAGCCGAAATAATACCGACAGCCCGCCTCAAGGGCCCCCATGGCAACGGCTTCGTTCCCTTTTACAAATAACCTATTGGCCAAGACAACTTCCTCCACTATCAGCCGGGTGCCGGAAATTTCTCCGGGAGACCCAGGTCGTTATCGATTCTCAAGGAAGACTTACTTTTCGTCTTCTTTCTTCTTCTGTTCCCGATAGATGGTAATGGCCACATCGGGGCACATCTGGGCGCAAAGGGTGCATGAGGTGCACGCTTGCTGCGCTTCGGGAGTCATCACCGCCGGCTGGAACCCCAGTTTGTTGAGTTTGTCGCTGAGGGTTATCAACCCTTTTGCGCAGGCAAGAGTGCACAGTCCGCAACCCTTGCAACGTGTTTCGTCAATGACAACCTTGGGCACGTTTCATGTCCTTTTCGTTTATCGGTGAAGATTACGGCACAGCGAACTTAACAAAGCCCGGCGGGTTGCGTCAACTGAAAACGCCCCCTGCAAGCAGGCCGTCAGAGAAGCATAAGTCTCTGTAATACCATAGAGTTTAAGAGTTCTCCGAGGAAGGACTCCCGATTATCCCTTACCTCGGATCAGCCGGTCCATGAGTTCATGCCCTTTGCGTACAAAAACCCCGCTTGCGGCAGCCGCTTTTTCACTGTACCCGTTTACGGTTTTCTTGGAAGAGAACTCGTTACGGGACGAAAACAGAATGTAGGGAACGGCATCGGAGGTATGTGTCATCCGCTTTACGGGCGTGGGGTGGTCCGGAAGCACAAGAACGCGGAAATCCCCCAGTGCCGGCAACCCGTCAAGAACTCTCCCGACGACTTCGCGATCAAAATCCTCAATGGCTTTAAGTTTATCCTCGAGGCTGCCGGAATGAGCCGCCTCATCAGGAGCTTCTACGTGCAGGTAGACGAAATCCCGGGTCTTCAATGCCTCAAGGGCGTATTCCGCCTTTCCCCGGTAGTTGGTATCGAGATACCCCGTGGCCCCTGGAACCTGAATGACATCAAGCCCTGCATAGACGCCGATACCCTTGATCAGATCGACCGCCGAGATGACCGCACCGGAGATACCGAATTTTGCCGAAAGGGTTTCCATCCGCGGGGGGCGGCCATGCCCCCAGAGCCAGATGGAGTTGGCCGGATATTCCCCTTTTTGATCGCGCTTGCGGTTTACCGGGTGGTTGTTGAGCAGCATCTGCGCGGAATTCATAAGGTGGATGAGTTCCTGCGCCCCCTCCCCTTTTGGGAGATGGTCCTCGATACTCTGACCGCTTATGTCGTGGGGCGGGGTGAAGGTTAGCTTATCCTTCCCGCCTCGCCAGACCATGAGATGGCGATAGGAGACACCGGGATAAAAATGGAATTGCTCATCGCCGAGCTCATCTTGCAGGGTTTGCATCAGTTCGGCCGCCTCGGGGGTGGATATATGCCCGGCCGAAAAGTCGCCCATATAGAGCTTGCCGGCATGCGGCTCCAGGTAAACGAGGTTACAGCGGAAGGCGACATCGTTGGGGCCCAGTTCCACGCCCATGCTGGCCGCCTCGAGGGGAGAGCGTCCGCTATAGCACCGTGAGGGGTCATAACCGAAAACCGAGAGATTGGCCACGTCGCTGCCGGGGTGATACCCCTTCGGGATGGTATCGACCATGCCGCTCTGTCCTTCCCGGGCCAAATCGTCCATTCTCGGGGTTGAGGCATATTCCAGCGGGGTCTTGCCTCCAAGCTCTTCCAGGGGCTCGTCGGCCATCCCGTCGCCTAACAATATGACGTACTTCATAGTTTCCTCTCTATCAACAGATACATTCTATGACGCAAAAAAGACAAACCCTTGGAGCTCACCCGCGCGGATGATACTGCTCATGGATCTTCTTGATCCTTTCGCGGGTGACATGGGTATAAATCTGGGTGGTGGAGATATCGGCATGCCCAAGCATGGTTTGTACCGAACGCAGATCGGCACCATTTTCCAGAAGGTGGGTGGCAAACGAATGCCGCAGCGTATGCGGCATGATGTTTTTCGTGATCCCCGCCTCGCGAGCACGGCGCTTTATAATCTTCCAGAACCCCTGACGTGTCAACCCCTTCCCGAACCGGTTGAGAAAAACAAACGGGGTGTTTCCCTCCTTGTCCAAAAAGGGACGGCCAAGACTCAAATACTCTTGCAACACCTCGATTGCCGTCTCCCCCAGGGGGACAATCCGCTGTTTGCTGCGCTTTCCCATGGTGATCAGATACCCGACCTGCAGTTGAAGATCCGCCAGTTTGAGCCCCACCAGTTCGGAGACACGCAGCCCCGTGGCATAGAGTATTTCCAGCATAGCCCGGTCCCGCAGTTCCAGGGGGTCGTCCCCACGGGGTGCGGCCAGCAGGCGTTCCACCTCGGACGGCGTCAGGGTATGGGGAAGCGACTGCAGGCTTCGGGGCGCTTCAACCTGC
>QKGY01000202.1 GCA_003250235.1 Desulfuromonadaceae bacterium | reverse complement strand
CCACGCGGAAACGCCGGGATTGGGGGATCGTATAACCCAGCCCTGGTTCAAGGATCAGTTTCGAGGCAAGTCGTTAACCAATGCAGACTGGCGTGTTAAAAAAGACGGTGGCCAGTTCGATCAGATAACAGGCGCGACGATTTCACCTCGTGCTGTCGTCGGAGCGATCCGCAGGGGACTGGAATTCTTTAGAGATCATCAGGCGGAGATCCTTGCCGATAAGGAGAGTGTGCAATGAGCCTGGGGCGAGAATTTATCAAAGGGATCTGGAAAGAAAATGCCGTCTTCAAACTGGTCCTGGGGATGTGTCCTACTCTAGCCGTAACCACCAGCGCCATAAACGGTCTCGGCATGGGGCTGGCCACCACCTTCGTGCTTGTGTGCTCCAATATGGCAGTCTCTCTGATGAGGCACATCATTCCTTCGCAAGTTCGTATTCCCGCCTTTATCGTCATTATCGCCTCCTTTGTGACCGTCGTTCAGCTGTGTATGGAGGCCTATCTCTATGGTCTGTACAAGGCTCTGGGTATCTTTATCCCGCTTATCGTGGTCAACTGTGTCATTCTCGGCCGGGCCGAAGCGTTTGCGTCCAAAAATCCTCTTATGTCATCCATTGCCGATGGAATGGGTATGGGGATTGGGTTCACTCTGTCGCTTTTTGTTCTGGGTTCCGTTCGTGAAATCCTGGGCTCTGGAACGCTTCTGGGCCATGTACTGTTCGGGGCGAGCTACAAACCCTTTATCCTGTTTATTTTGCCCCCTGGAGCTTTCATCGCTTTGGGGACGCTTCTGGCATTGATGAACCGCGTGGAGATGAAACGCGATTAGGGTTTAAAAAACTACGGCGAAACATGTTGTAATCCTTCCTTTTCGTGGGTTGCCCCTTGGTAAAAGTTGAGGGGGCATGCACCCTTAACACCCTGTTAATACAACATTATAATTGCAATTATTGCATACAGTATACTGTATTTTTTCCTTGACAAAGCACGCCAATTATCCTAACTTGCAGTCGGCCAAGCCCGGTAGAGTGCCGGGGTTTTGCATGGAAGAATGACATAAAACACCGTTGGGAGGAGCCGTTTCATGCTAGACAGTTATCTGCCGATACTTGTCCTCATTGCTATTGCGTTGGCTTTTGCGTTGGGGTCGGTTGTGTTTTCCTCGTTGATCGGCCAGAAGAAGCCGAGCGCGATCAAGTTGGCCCCTTACGAATGTGGTATGCCACTCGTTGGGACAGCCCGTGAGCGGTTTTCTGTCAAGTTCTACATCATTGCAATGCTTTTCATCGTGTTTGACATCGAGGCGGTATTCCTTTATCCCTGGGCGGTTATGTTTAAGCGTCTGGGGATTTTTGGTTTCGTAGAGATGGGGGTCTTCATCGTTATCCTCCTCGTCGGTTACGTCTATGTTTGGAAAAAAGGAGCACTGGAATGGGAGTAGAACAGACTCTGGGAAATAACGTCATTACCACCACTCTGGACAAGGTTGTTAACTGGTCGCGGGCCAAGTCGCTTTGGCCGATGACCTTCGGTCTTGCGTGTTGTGCGATTGAGATGATGGCTGCCGGTGCTGCGCGCTTTGACCTGGACCGGATGGGGGTTCTTTTCCGTGCTTCGCCGAGACAGGCCGACTTGATCATTATCGCCGGAACTGTCACCAAAAAGATGCTTCCGGTTATCAAGGTCGTCTATGAGCAGATGCCTGAGCCCAAATATGTTGTCGCGATGGGAGCTTGTGCCTGTTCGGGTGGTGTGTTTGACACCTATAGTGTTGTCCAGGGGATCGATGAAGAGCTTCCTGTCGATGTTTATGTCCCCGGCTGTCCTCCTCGCCCGGAAGGTTTGTTGTACGGGCTGCAGAAGCTGCAGGAGAAGATTATGAGGGAGAAAAACTCCTTTGGCGCTGCTATTGGCGTGGGTGACAGGGTAATCGAGGCGTAACTGGTCGCTGAGACTGGATCAATAGGATAGGGATAGAGATATGAGTGAAAATGCCGCCGTAGGCAAGTTGAAAGCCAAGTTTTCCGGATCTGTTTTGGACGTTGCCGAGTTCCGTGGTGAGACGACCGTAACGGTAAAAAAGGAAGATATCGTAGCGATCTGTTCTTTTCTCAAGAAGGAGCTTGGCTATAACTTTCTGACCGATCTCTGCGGAGTGGATTACCTGGGTAAGTCTCCCCGCTTCATGGTGGTTTACCACCTCTACAATCTCGGTACGAAAGAGCGTCTGCGTCTTAAGGTGCCTGTAGAAGAGAGTGAACCGAGTGTCGACACGGTTAGTGTTGTGTGGTCGACAGCCAACTGGCATGAGCGTGAGTGCTGGGACCTGATGGGGATTACCTTTAATAACCATCCGGATCTTCGCCGTATCCTTATGCCTGAGGACTGGGTCGGTCATCCGCTTCGCAAGGACTATCCTGTTCAGGGGCCAGGCCGTAAGCCCTACCAGGATCGTCTTTCCTAGCTTGTACCAAATATTCACTTTTTCCTATAGATGAGGCATGTGATGGCAACGACCGAAACAATGACCGTAAATATGGGACCTCAGCACCCCTCGACCCACGGCGTGCTGCAGCTGATCCTGGAGTTGGACGGGGAAATTGTAAAAAAAGCGACGCCGCATATCGGATTTCTGCATCGCGGTGTAGAGAAGCTCTCAGAGCATCGTACCTACCACCAGACCATTCCCCTGACTGATCGTCTTGACTATCTTGCCCCCATGAGCAACAACTTGGCCTATGTTTTGGCTGTAGAGAAGTTGCTCGGGATTACGGATAAGATTCCTGAGCGCGCTCAGGTTGTTCGTGTGATGATGGCTGAACTGACCCGTCTTAAAAGCCATCTTGTCTGGCTCGCTACTCATGCCCTTGATATCGGTGCCATGACCGTATTTCTGTACTGCTTCCGCGAGCGTGAGCGGATCATGGACCTGTATGAGAAGATTTCCGGCGCCCGTATGACGTCCAACTTCTTCCGTGTGGGTGGACTCTCGGCAGACCTTCCCGCGGGTGTTGAGGCAGAAATCAGGCAGTTCATGAAAGAAATGCCTGGCTTTATTGATACCTATGAGGGACTTCTCACGGGCAACAAGATCTGGCAGAAACGCGTCATCGGCGTTGGCGTGATCAATAAAGAAGATGCCATTGATGTGGGCTTGAGCGGTCCTGCGTTGCGTGCATCTGGTGTTGACTGGGACCTGCGTCGTGACGATCCTTACTGTGGCTATGAAGGGTATGATTTCAACGTGCCCGTTAGCCAGGACTGCGACACCTGGGGTCGTTACAAGGTACGTCTCATCGAGATGCGCGAAGCGGTCAAGCTGGTTAACCAGGCTCTTGATAAGCTGAAGCCCGGCCCAGTGATCGCAGACCTGCCTAAGGTTTGTCTGCCCCCCAAAAAAGATGTCGTCAACACGATTGAGGCTCTTATCCACCAGTTCAAGCTGATTTCCGAAGGCATGAAGCCTGAGGTTGGGGAGGTATACCAGGGTTGTGAAAACCCCAAAGGGGAGCTTGGCTTCTACTTGGTATCCGACGGATCGGCTCATCCCTACCGGATGAAAATTCGTTCGCCATCCTTCATCAACCTTCAGGCTCTGCCCCA
>QKGY01000447.1 GCA_003250235.1 Desulfuromonadaceae bacterium | reverse complement strand
CGTGGACGACCGTGAAGAGGTCCTCGCGGGCGAGCCCCCGCAGCACGGCGTTCTGGTCCGGGGTCACCGCGGCGGGATTGCCATGGTACACGTACAGGGCCTTGACCGGTGGGTCGGCCAGCGCGTTCAGGGCATGACCGAGCTGGTTCATGTTGACGATACGGGTCGGCGAGGGCATCAGGTCCTCGCGCGTCACCTCGGCCATGGCAAAGGCGGCACCGGTGGAGGTCCCCGGAAAAGCCCCGCCGCCGACCTTGCCGTAGGCACCGACCAGCGCCGGCAGCGCGGCGATGCAGCGGACGCTCATCGCGCCGTTGCCATAGCGGGACAACCCGCTGCCCAGGCGGATGCAGGGGGCCTTGGCCCGCGCGTAGGCCGCGGCCAGCTCTTCGAGGGTTTCTTCGGGCAGCCCGGTGCGCGCGCGGGTCCAGGCGGGGGTGCACTCGGCCAGCACGCGGCGGGCGAAGTCGTCGTACCCGAGCACAAACCGGTCGATGAACGGACGGTCGATATACCCGTCCCGCGCCAGGATATGCATCATGCCCAGGGCCAGGGCGCCGTCGCTGCCGGGCCGGACCAGGATCACGCGGTCGGCGGCCGCCGCCGTCGGGGTGCGGTAGGTGTCGATCATCCAGACCTTGGCCCCGGCTTTGCGGGCGGCCTGAACGGGGGCGAGATAGTGGATACTGGTGGCGGCGGCATTGATCCCCCAGAGAATCACCAGATCGCTCTGGGCCACCTCGTCGGGCGGCGGGCTGAAGGTGCCGCCCATCACCGCCGACCAGCCGGCCTCCTTGGCGGGGGAGCAGATGGTGCGGGCCAGCCGGGAAGCCCCCAGCCGGTGGAAAAAGGGGTGGCCGGCGTTGCGCTGGATCATCCCCATCGTCCCGGCATAGGAATAGGGGAGGATGGCCTCGCCGCCGAAATCAGCGACAATCCCTTTCCAGCGCTCGGCAATCATGGCGACGGCCTCATCCCAGGAGATGGGGCGAAACGCACCGCTCCCCTTGACGCCGGTGCGCAGCAGCGGGGTGGTGAGGCGACGCGGCGAATGCACCGTGCGCTCGTAATGCTGCATCTTCGGGCAGAGACTTCCGCGGGTAAAGGGATGCTCGGGGTCACCGCTGACCCGGACGGCTTGGCCGTTCTGCACCTCGACCAACAGGCCGCAGGCATCGGGACAGTCATACGGGCAAACCGAGCGCAGGATGGGTTCGGACATGAATTCCTCCTTCAGCAACATCGACAAGTCTACACCAGGATTCGCACGGCGTCCGGGCAATCGTGGAGAATTTCAGGACAAACAGAACGGGGGATGGGCCGCAAGCACCCCTCCCCCGTTATCCGTCATTTATTGCGAGCGGGCCCGCCCCGAGTCACGGCGATTGTTTCAACCGTACGCCTTCCTCGGTGAGGTCCACGCGTTTTTCCTTGTAGAGGCCACCCACCGCCTTCTTGAAGGTTTTCTTGCTCATCCCGAGGACCTTCTGGATTTCCCAGGATTCGCTCTTGTCATGCAGAGGGAGAAAACCGTCTTTCTGCAAAGCGTCGAGGATGATCTTCTTGGCCGTTTCGACCCCTTCCACCCCTCCCTGCCGTAGGGTGACGTCGATTTTGCCGTCGGGTCGGATCGTCTTGATGAATCCCTGCAGACGGTCCCCCCGCTTGAGCCCTGCGCGCAGTTCGTCCTTGTAGAGCAGACCGCTGAAACGGTTGTTGATGATCACCTTGGCGCCGAGGTCGGTGTACTGCCAGAGGATCAACGCGACGTTATCCCCCTCTTTGAGGTCCTCCACCTGCGGTTCGAGACAGGCGTCGATGCGGGCCGTGCCCACCACCCGGTTCCGGCTGTCCAGACAGACCTTGACCAGGTAGCGATGCCCCGTGCGCATGCGCTCCGGCTGCTCGCTGTAGGGAACCAGCAGGTCCTTGGCCATCCCCCAGTCGAGAAAAGCCCCATGCCGGGTAACTTCCTTGACCCGCAGAACGGCGAACTCCCCGACCTGGACCCGGGGAAGATCCAGGGTCGCCACCAGGGATTCGGAGGCGTCCAAGGTCACGAACACCGTGAGACTGTCTCCCTTTTTAGCGTTCACAGAGACTTCCCGCATGGGGAGCAGGACTGTTTCCTGCCCTTCCTGAAGCCAGGCCCCCTTCTCGTCGAGATGATGAATTTTCAGGGTGTGAATGCGACCGAGTTCAATCATGCCTGCCTCCGCAGTTCGGAGAAAAAAATGACGACGCCGGAAGAAAGACCCGGCGTCGGTCTGAGAATCTTGGTTTTCGCAGAAACTTAGCCGAACGAGCAGATATATTCGGCGATGCCTTCGGCCACTTCGATGACGAAGGACGATTTGCCCGGCACGTCGAACCAGGTGCCGGCGGCAAAACCGATCCAGTCGCCCTGCCCGGCGATACGGACCCGACAGGCCCCGGCGATGATCTCCATCTTTTCGGGCGCGTCGGTATTGAAGGTGTAGGATCCCGGATAGATCAGGCCGAGGGTCTTCTTGCTGCCGTCGGTCAGGGTCAGGGTGTGGCTGATCACCTTGCCGTCGAAATAGATGTTGGCTTTGCAGGTCGCAGTAACCTGGGTGAAAGCTTCGGGAGCGCTGTAACTCATGGGTTTCTCCTGAGTGGAAAGGGGTATCAACCACGCCTTGTTATCACAACGTTTCCCGTCGTGCAAGCGATTCCTTGTTCCCTCCCGGCGACAGCGCCTTCAGCCCTTTCAGGCCAGGTGAAAACCACGCAGGCAGCGGCGTCCATGGGCCAGGGTCGGGTAAGCCCGGCACATCTCGGGTTTGACGTCGTGAATGGCGCAGAGCGCCTCGTCCTCTCCCGTGCGGTGCAGGAAAGGGCATGCGGGCTCCGGCTTCTTGGTCTGCGGATCGACCCAGATCCACCCCAGCCGGTTGACCCGCTCGAGCAGATCGGTACGCTCCAGACTTCGCCACCGCTCCAGGTCGACCGAAGAGGCTCGCAAATGCCCTCCGAACAGATCGCAACAGCGCCCGCACCCCAGGCACTCGACCCCCTGGGGATGCGTCTCATCCCATTTCCTTCCCAGCCAGCGTCTCAGAGCTTCCATAGGTCCTCCTCGCAGCGATGGGTATGTTGTCCCGGCCGGCCCATCTTCTTGACAAGTCCTGTCGGGTTCTTAAATGAATCAAGACGCGGAACACAAGTGCCCACGTAGTCAATTTAGCAAAATACCATTATTTTTCAACAGGTTGTACGATTTACCACAAACGATATACCCGTCATGGTATCCGATTCCCCTGGCGCGTAACTGCGCTCGCCACGGGTATTTTTCCCTGGCGGTACGGCGCTCTTCATTAAAATACTCCCCAGAATCTGCAGCAATCGTCCGCGCCCCTCGGCCGGCCACAAAAAAAAACCGGGATGGCAAAACCCATCCCGGCCGGAAAGTCCTTCTTTGGAGTGAAACTATCCCTTGCGATGAACCGCCAGCGGCCCCCAGGACTGGCTGACCGACATGACCTCCAGGGCATTGACGTTGACGTGAGCAGGAAGATTCGTCACGTAATAGATGATCTCGGCGATATCTTCGGCGCTCAGCGGATCGGTATCGGCATAGACCTTCGAGGCGCGA